>NZ_JBFRDQ010000056.1:0-42275 GCF_052113865.1 Allobosea sp. TAB14
GACATGAACAGCGTGAACAGCCACGGGAACACGATCACCGCCGCAATCACCAGCACGGCCGGCAACGAGAACAGCCAGTAGCGCGGCGTGAAATCCTGCGACGTCGCGGAGCTCGCAGGCACCGTGCTGGCGAGATTGGCTGGC
This sequence comes from Allobosea sp. TAB14, assembly GCF_052113865.1. Lineage (NCBI taxonomy): Bacteria > Pseudomonadati > Pseudomonadota > Alphaproteobacteria > Hyphomicrobiales > Alloboseaceae > Allobosea > Allobosea sp. TAB14. Next base: position 145 of record NZ_JBFRDQ010000056.1, read on the forward strand.
AGGGATGTGCTGGTCATGTGTCTGGAACCGTCATGCTCGGGCTTGACCCGAGCACCTTTTCGAGAGTGTGCACTGGTGACGAGATGGCCGGATCAAGCCCGGCCATGACGTCTGTTGCGCTCACCCCTGCTCGCTCTTGGCGAGCACCGGGGCGAAGGTCTCCGTCGCCTTCTTGAGCTCGCTCGCGACATCGGCCCCGCCGATCATATTGGTCAGACCCACGCCGAAGACGTCGCGGAACTCGGTCACCGGCACGATCTGCGGCAGGCCGGCCCGGGCGATCTTGGCCGAGCCGAGCAGGCAATCGAAATACTGCTTGCCGAACTTCGACTGCTGGATCGTCTCGGTGTCGAGATAGGCCGAGGAGCGTCCGGGCGCGCCGGCGCCGGCCTTCAGCATGGCGATCTGGTTCTTCTTGTTGGTCATGAACTGCACATAGAGCCAGGCGGCCTCCTTCTTCGAGGAGCCGCGCGAGATGCCCATTCCGTCGGCGAACATGCCGGCGTGATGCGCCTTCGGCCCCGGCGGGGTGATGCCGTAGCCGACCTTGCCGACGATGCGCGACTTCGACGGGTCCTCCAGCGGCGTGGCGAAGCCGACGCCGTCGAGCCACATCGCCGCCCGCCCCTGCATGAAGGTGGTCTGGCACTCGTTCCAGTTGAAGCCGACCGAACCCACCGGCCCGGTCTCCTTGTTGAGCTTCTTGTAGAGCTCGCCCGCCCAGATCGCCTCCGGCGTGTCGGTGAGCAGCTTGCCGTCGGGCGAGGTCGTCTCCGAGCCCTGGCCGAGCATCAGCGAGGTCCAGACCGGGACATTGGCGTTCTTCAAGCCGCGCGAGACGAAGCCCGCGATGCCCTTGGTGGGATCGTGCAGCTTCTGCGCGACGGTGAACATCTCGTCCATCGACTTCGGATAGGCGACGCCCTTCGCGTCGAAGAGCTCCTTGTTGTAGTAGACGATCCAGTAGTCGACGAAGAACGGCACGGTATCGAGCGAGCCGTCGGCCTGCCGGGCATAGGCGACCGGCCCGGCGCCGAAATCGGCGAAGTCGAAATCCGGCGCCGTCAGCGAGGCGTCCTTGATGTAGGGGTCGAGGTTCTCGAACCACTTGCCCTTGGCCGCCATGCGCTTCTGCACATGCAGCGAGATGCCGCTGACATCGAAGCTCGGCTTGCCCGAGGCGAACTCGATCACCGCCTTCTGGCGCTGCTGCTGCTCCGGCACCTGTTCGGAGGAGACCTTGATGCCGGTCAGCTCGGTGAATTCCTTCTCCGCCGCCTGCATCAGCTCGGAGCGCGGGTTCTTGACCAAGAGCACGTCGATCGACTGGCCGGAGAAGCGCTTCCAGTTGAACGGCGCCTGCGCACGCGCCTCGCGCAGCACCAGCGGCGCGGCGATGACGCCCGCGCCGGTTGCGGCGGCGCCGCGCAACAGCGCACGGCGAGTCGGCTTGAGAATGCTGTCGGTCATCGGCGTCCTCCCCAGGACCTGTGAAACGGTATTTCGCCCACTTGCAGGCGGCCCATTTTCGGGCTTTCGTCTCCGTCGCGGCAAGCTTTTGGGCTCCGCCGCGACAGCGACCCGGGCAGGACGCTAATCTGCTTTCAAGCCGGTTGCAAGCTAACATGTTGGCGTGCACATAGGGGGCCGCGCCGGCCGAACGCTGCCGCCGCAGAGCCCAGGATCCGCATGGCGACGCGCATGACGAGCCCCTCTCCCAGCAAGCCGCCTGCCCCGCCGCGCATCGATTCCCACCAGCATCTCTGGCGGCTCGACCGCGGCGACTATGGCTGGCTCACGCCCGCGCTCGAGGCCATCCACCGCGACTTCGCCCCGGCCGATCTCGCGCCGCTTTTGGCCGCCCACGACATCGACGCCACCATCCTCGTCCAGGCCGCGCCGAGCGAGGCCGAAACGCGCTTCCTGCTCGAAACCGCAGCCGCCACGCCCTTCATCGCCGGCGTCGTCGGCTGGGCCGATTTCGCGGCGCCCGATGCCCCCGCCCGCATCGCCGCGCTGGCCGCAGACCCGCTGCTGGTGGGCCTCAGACCCATGGCGCAGGATATTCCCGATCCGCACTGGCTCGCTCGGCCAGATCTCGCCCCCGCCTTCGCGGCACTGCGCGAGCACGACCTCGTCTTCGACGCGCTGGTGAAGCTGCCGCAGATCCCGGCACTGCTTGCCCTGCTGGAGCGCGAGAAGGAGCTTCCTGTCGTCATCGACCACGGCGCCAAACCTGATCTCACATCAACAGGCGTGGCCGGCGCCGACCTTGCCGCCTGGCGCGACGGCATCGCCAAGCTGGCCGCAAAGCCGAACACGGTCTGCAAGCTCTCCGGCCTCGTCACCGAAGCCGGGCCGGACTGGACGGACGCGACGCTGGCGCCTGCGGTGGCGCATCTCCTCGCCTGTTTCGGGCCGGAACGCCTGCTCTGGGGCAGCGACTGGCCGGTCGCGACGCTGCGTGCGCCCTACGCCGAATGGCTCGCAACCGCCGAACGTCTCACCGCGACGCTCTCGGACGCCGAGCGGGCCGCAATCTTCGGCGGCAATGCGGCGCGGGTTTACCTTACGAAACATGGCCGAAATCCGGCCAAAATCGTCAGCGACAGTTCATCTTCGCGGGGCTAGCCTCATCCTTGCTGCCCGACCGCCCGGAATGATCCGTCCGGCCGCAGCGGCATCGACAAGCACCCCATACGGGGGAGGATCATCATGACACAGACCAGATTCGCGCTTGCTGCCGGCCTTCTCGCGCTCGCCGGCGGGTTCATGATCCAGGCTTCGACGCCGGCGCTCGCGCTGACGATGAAGGAATGCAGCACCAAGTATCAGGCGGCCAAAACGGGCAACGCGCTCAACGGCCAGTCCTGGAACGACTTCCGCAAGACGCAATGCGGCGACAGCGCCACCGCGGCCCCTGCCTCCGCCCCGGCAGCCACGACGGCGCCCGCTCCGGCCGCGCCGAAACCCGCCGCCACGACCGCAGCCGCACCGGCAGCGCCGAAGCCGATGGCGGCCCCCGCCCCGGCCGGCAACGCCGTGTTCCCGAGCAAGGTCGATCCGAAATATTCGCAGCTCTCGGCCGGCAAGCAGCGCTTCAAGACCTGCGACGACCAGTACAACGCCAACAAGGCCACCAATGGCAATGGCGGCCTGAAATGGATCCAGAAGGGCGGCGGCTATTACAGCCAGTGCAACGCCCGCCTGAAGGGCGCCTGAGCCGGTTCGGCGCCGCGCGCATCGCATGGAAACGCACCGTCATTCCCGGGCTAGCCCGGAAATGACGGTGCGCGCCCGGTCGCGGGCGCATGGTGTGGCGGTCAGCCCTTCACCGGCGGATGCGTCGCGTGGAGGCCCGGCGCCAGCTCCTGCGCCAGCGCGGCGAGCACGGGATCATAGACCCCCATCTTGCGCAGATGCTCATGGGTCTGCAGCACATAATCGGGATTCTCGCCCGACTGGCCGCGCCCCTGGCGAACCAGCTTCAGCAAGGCGGCGGGCGGCAGCTTGCCGGCATATTGCAGGTGATGGCGGTCCGCGACATAGACCAGCCCCTCGACTCGCCGGCCATCATCCAGCCGCAACGGAACACGGCGCTCGAGATAGACCGCCGTCGCCTGCTCGCGCGCCCTGAGATAGGCGACCGTTTCCTCCGCCCGGCCGGCCTCGACCCGGAAGGCCAGCCCCCGGCACACCCCGCCGCGATCGAGCCCGAGCACGAGGCCCGGCCGGTCCGGCGTGCCGCGATGGACATGCGAGAACACGCAAAGCGAGCGGTGATAGCCATGGAGCTTCGCCGGAACGCTTTCCGCAAAGGCGAATCCCGGCCGCCAGATCAGCGACCCGTAGCCGAAGACCCAGAGATCCGCCGCATCGCTTTCGCTCGTCATCGCCGTCTCATCATTTGGCCATGCCGGCCTGCTTGGTGGCGGGCATCCGCCACTCTGGCATCCGCCGTTCTGGCGAGCTAACAATCGRCCCGCCTTCGCGCAAGGAACGCCTGCCGCATGACTGACCTCTCCCCGACGCGCCGCCAGAGCCGCTTCTGGCTCTATGCCCCTTTCGGCCTCCTCGTCGTGCTGGCGGCGGCCTGGTCGGGCTTCTGGTTCTACGTCCATGGCCGCACCGTCGCCGAGATCGACAAGGCTCTCGCCAAGGAGGCCGAGCGCGGCCGGAGCTGGACCTGCAACAACCGGACCGTTCGCGGCTTTCCCTTCCGCATCGAGATCCGCTGCGATTCGCTCGCCCTGACCTCGACGCGCTGGGGCGATGCCGTGCGGGTCGAGACCGGCCCGGCGCTGGCTGTCGGGCAGATCTATTCGCCGGGGCTCGTCATCCTCGAGGCGACCAGCCCCGCCCGCGTCTCCCTGCCGGAAGGCCGCAGCCTCGACATCACCTGGAAGCAGCTCGACGCCAGCCTGGCCTGGCGCGATCCGCAGCGCTTCGCGCTGGTCGCGGCGGAGCCGAACGCCACCCTCACCACGCCGGGGCAGGCCGCGGAGAACTGGCGCGCCGCTTCGCTGGAAACGCATCTGCGCCGCAATCCGGACCGCCCGGCAACCGATCAGGCCGTCGATATCGCGCTCTCCGCCAAGGGCACCGTGCTGCCGGTGATCGACGCCCTGCTCGGCACGACCGATGCCGGCACGATCGACCTGCAGGCGACGCTGACCCAGTCGGAGGCATTCCGCCAGGGCTTCAAYCCCGATGCGCTCGAAGCCTGGCGCAACGCCAACGGCGTCCTCGACATCACGCGCCTCGCCACGACCAAGGGCGCGGCCCGCATCGACGGCAGCGGGCAATTGCTGCTCGACCCGACCCACCATATCGGCGGCGATCTGCAGCTGGCCGCCGCGGGCATCCAGCAGATCGGCGGCGTCCGCGTCGGCAATCTGCTGGGCGGGCTCGGCGGCCTGCTGGGCGGGCGCGGCGGCAGCGCCGCCGCCGCGGCGCCCGGCCTCACGCCGCTGCCGCCGGTCTCGCTGCGGGAGGGCCGCGTCTTCCTCGGCCCGATCCGCCTGCCGCTGAAGCCGCTGCTACCGTTGTATTGAGGCGGCGCGCGTCTCCTCGTCATGGTCGGGCTCGACCCGACCATCTCGGGAAGCGGAGGGGTCAGCGCCTTCTCCGGCAGAAGCTTGCCGAGCCGCAGCCAGGTGCTCGTTTGAAAATGTCGAGCAAATGAAAAGGGGCGCCGAAGCGCCCCTTTTTAAATTCTCTCGACGTCGATGATCGCGGTCACGCCGCCGGCAGCGCCGCGCGCGGCGCCTCGATGCGAGTGATCGCCTTCTTCACCGCGTCCTGCACCTTCTCGAAGGCGCGAACCTCGATCTGGCGGACGCGCTCGCGCGACACCCCGAACTCCTCGGAGAGTTCCTCCAGCGTGATCGGATCCTCGGCGAGGCGGCGCGCCTCGAAGATGCGCCGCTCGCGCGGGTTCAGCACCTCCAGCGCCTCGTGCAGCGCCGTATGGCGGTTGCTGGCCTCCTCCGAATCGGCAAGGCGACGCTCCTGGCTCTCGGAATCGTCGACCAGCCAGTCCTGCCATTCGCCTTCGCCATCCTCGCGCAGCGGGGTGTTGAGCGAGGCGTCGCCGCCGAGGCGGCGGTTCATCTCGACCACGTCCTGCTCGTTGACGCCGAGCTTGGTCGCGATCTGCTTGACCTGGTCGGGGCGCAGATCGCCCTCGCCCAGCGCCGCGATCTTGCTCTTGGCCTTGCGCAGGTTGAAGAACAGCTTCTTCTGATTGGCCGTGGTGCCCATCTTCACGAGCGACCAGGAGCGCAGGATGTATTCCTGGATCGAGGCCTTGATCCACCACATCGCATAGGTCGCCAGCCTGAAGCCCTTCTCGGGCTCGAAGCGCTTGACCGCCTGCATCAGGCCGACATTGCCCTCGGACACGACTTCGCCGATCGGCAGGCCATAGCCGCGATAGCCCATGGCGATCTTGGCGACGAGGCGCAAATGCGAGGTGACGAGCTTGTGCGCCGCGTCGCGGTCGCCATGCTCGCGCCAGCGCTTGGCCAGCATGTATTCCTCGCTCGGTTCCAGCATCGGGAACTTGCGGATTTCATCGAGATAACGTGAGAGTCCACCCTCGGCGGACAGGACAGGCAGCGAAGCACTCRCCATGCGCGTGTCTCCTCGTCGAGGCCCCCGCTGTGCGGCGGGCCCACCGCGCGATCAACCTTCGCGCAGGTTTCGGACAATGCGAATTGATCCAACGCAGAAACCGGTCGGGAGTTCGGCGGGATCGATTGCGTGCGGCGCCCCCTTGGCCATCCGCATCCGACAACCCCAGTATATGCGAACTCACTCTGGCGGAAAGGTGGCAGGAACGCCCGATTGGCTCACAGCCTCGCGAGCGCTGTTTGCAGTTTCGCAAAATCCTCGGGCGGGTCGGATTCGAACAGCATCTCCTCGCCCGTCGCCGGATGCGCGAAACCCAGCACCGCCGCATGCAGCGCCTGCCGTCCGAGCGCCGCCAGCGCCTCGCGCGCCTCCTCCGGCAAGCGCACCGCCTTGGTCGCGAACCCGGAGCCGTAGAGCTGATCGCCCAGAAGCGGATGGCCGATATGACTCATATGCACGCGAATCTGATGCGTGCRCCCGGTTTCGAGCCGGCATTCGATCAGGCTCGCCAGCGGCTCGGTCTCGTCGAGCCCCTTCAGAAGCGGCGGATAGCGCTCGATCAGGCGGATATGCGTGATCGCCTCGCGGCCGCGCCCCTCCTTCACCACCGCCATTTTTTCGCGATTGCGGTTGGAGCGCTCGAGCGGGGCGTCGATCGTGCCCTCGCGCAGGCGCGGCGTGCCCCAGACCATGGCGAGATAGGCACGCTGCAGCGGACCGGTGCGGCCATGGTCGGCGAACTGCTTGGCGAGCTTCTGGTGCGCACGGTCGTTCTTGGCGACGACGAGCAGGCCGCTCGTATCCTTGTCGAGCCGGTGGACGATGCCCGGCCGCCTGACCCCGCCGATGCCGGAAAGGCTCTCGCCGCAATGGGCGATCAGCGCGTTGACGAGCGTGCCGTCCTCATGGCCCCCCGCAGGATGCACGACGAGCCCGGCCGGCTTGTCGATCACGATCAGGTGCTCGTCCTCGTAGACGACGTCGAGCGGGATGTCCTGCCCGACCGGATCGGGCGGCTTCGCCTCCGGCATCACCAGCGTGATGGCGTCGCCTTCGGCCACCTTGCGGCTGCCATCGCTGACGGGGGTGCCGTTGAGGCCGACACCGCCTTCCTTGATCACCTGCTGCAGCCGCGCCCGCGAAATCTCGCCGGCAAGCATGGCGAGCGCCTTGTCGAGCCGAAGGCCCGCCTGCTCCGCCCCGACCTGCAGGGTCGTGGCGCCATTGTCGTTGTTCTGTTCGAAAACGGAGTTCATGCCGCCGCTATAAGGCTCATGAGCCCCGGCCGCACGCCTTTTCGCACGCGGCTGCCGTCATGCTCGGGCTTGACCGGTGTATCTCGGGAAGGTGAGGCATGGAAAGCCGTAACCCGCTCATCTTTCCGGGATTGGTTGGAGGTCGCGCGGCCTCTCCCGCGTCGGGCCTGTCCCGACCATCCACCTCTTCGCTGGTCGAGGGCGTGTTCAAGACGTAGATGCTCGCCACAAGGGCGAGCATGACGGTGCAGATCGCGCGCCCTCATCCGTCGGCACTTCGGCAGCCACCTTCCCCCGCAAGAGGGGAGGGAAAAGTTCGCGCTCAGCCGAACAGGCGGAAACCGCTCTTCTTCGGTTCGCCCGGCGGCTCCTCATCCGGCCCGGGATCGTCGGGCGCGTGCGGAACGGGGAAGATCACCGGCTTCGGCGGCACCGTTTCACGGGCCACAGCGCCATGGGCCGCTGAGGCCGTGGAGTTGGTCGCCCCGGCAGGCTTCGGCACCGGAGCGGGCTGTGCTTCCGGCTCCGGCTTCGCAGCCGGCTCGCTCTTGATCTCGACCTTGGCCTCGACCGGAACCGCAGGAGCGGGCTTCGGCTCCTCCTTCGGCGGTGCGGACACCACGACCGTAGCCGGCTCGACGACGGTGACGCTCTCCGGCTTCACCTCGATCAGCTTGGTCGAATCGTCGAGATCCGCGAGCACGTCGTCCAGCGCCTGCGGCGGGCTGCCGAGCGTCGCCGGCGGAACCGTCCAGACGAAGGCGTCGAGCCGCCCGGTGATCGGCGAGACCGGCATCCAGTGATCGGAGACGAGCCCGTCCGCCACCCAAGCCGCGTCATGCGGTGCGCGCGTTGCCCGCCCCAGCCACTCGCGCACCCTGCCGGCGGCGCCATGTTCGGCCTCCTCCAGCTCCGCCATCAGCAGGCAGGCCCGCACCGAGGCACCACCCGCGAGCAATGGCTTCAGCGTGTCGCGCGCCTTCTGGAACTCGCGCGCCTGAATGGCCGCGCCGGCCAGCACCAGCACGCTTTCCGGGTCGGCCGGGCGAAGCTTCGACAGCGTCATGGCGCGATTCAGCCGGTCGAGTGCGCTGTCGCCGAGGCGGACATCGAGATAGGCCGCCGCGACATCGGGATGCGGCGCCTCGCGCCAGGCCGCCTCCAGCAGCTTCGACGCCTTGCGCACATCGCCACGCTCGGCAAGCATTCGGCCGGCAAGCGCCGCCGCAGGCGTCAGCGCCGGCGCGAGCTTCACCGCTTCCAGCGCCGCGGCGAGCGCCCGCTCCGGCTCCTTGTCGCGGGCTTCGAGCGCTTCGGCCGCGAGCAGCACGGCGCGCTGCCGGCGCGCCTCCGCCTTGTCCGCGAGACGCAAGGCCGCACGACGCTCGACGGCGGTGCGCGCCGCCTGCCAGTCGCCGGCATTGGTGTGGAAATCGAGCAGCGCATCGTTCGCCCAGGCGAGCGAGGGCGAGCGCCGCACGGCATCGTCGGCGAAGGCGCGCGCCGCCGCCATGTCGCCGCGGCGCTTGGCCTCGACGAAGAGCCCGCGCAGGCCGAGCACGCGCGTCTCCGAGCGGTCCAGCATCGCCTTGAAGGCGGCCTCGGCCTGGGCGCGATTGCCGGTGAGCTGAGCCGTCTGCGCTTCCAGCAGCAAGGTCAGCGGCTCGTTCGGCACGAAGCGGCGCGCCTCGCCAGTATAACGTCCGGCCGCGACGGGATCGCCCGCGCCGATCGCGACCATGCCGCGCGAAACGGCCTCGAAGCCGCGTGCCCGGCGCCGCGCCCGCGAGGAGAGGCTGAAGGCGGAAGGCAGGCCGAAGACGAAGCGGATGATGGCCCAGGCCAGCAACACCAGGAAGGCGAGCAGGACCACGCCGATCGCGCCGATCGCGACGCTGGTGTCGATGCGGTAGCCCTGCCAGATCACCGAGATTTCGCCCGGCCGATCGGCGAGCCATACCGCGCCGAAGGCAAGGCAGGCGAAGACGGCGAGGTAGACGAGAACGCGAACCATGGACCTCTCTATCCTCCGTCAGCCGGCGGCGCCAAGCGCTGCGACCGCATCCTGCGCGATTTTGGCGATGGCTGCATCCGCCGCCGCCCGCTTTTGCAGATCGGCGCCGAATTCCGCGCTGGCGCGACGCGCCGGCTCGGGTAATTGGCCCCAGAGCGCCGCCGCCTTCGGCATGTCGCCGGCCGCAACCGCGCTCTCCAGCCGCAGCGGCAGCGTGGCGGGATCATTCGAGCTGTTGTCGCCGACCGGACGGACCGTGACGATGCGGCTCGTCAAGCCGATCAGCTTGTCCGTCCAGCTATCCGATTGCGGCGTGACTTCGCGCTGGAACATCGCGCCATGCGTGCGGAAGCCCGCCAGCAGCGCCTCGCGCGTCGCCGCGCCCGCTGTCGCGACAGCGGAGAGCGCCGCGACATCGGCCTGCGGGACGCCGGCCTTGACCAGGGCGGCGACGTCGCTCCCGAAGGGGCGCCCCGCCGCCAGAGCCCGCTGGACCCGCTCGGCCAGCACGATTCGCGCCGCCGCCATCCCCTCCGGATTCGCAGTGGGAGCGGCCTTCGCCTGCGTCTCGATGGCGGAGACCCGCCCGGTGAGCTTGTCGAACCGCTCGCTTGTGGCGGCGAGCGCCGCCTCGGTGCGCTGGAGTTGCTCCGTGAGGGCGCCCGTATCGGCCGCTGGCGCCTTGGCGAGCGAGCCGATCCTGCCCGAAAGCGCTTGCAGTTCCGAGCCTGCCTTCGCCGCGGCATCCCCGGCGGTGCCGGCTTTGCGATCGGCGGCGGTGACGGAGGCCTGAAGCCCGTCGACCCGCCCGCTCAGATCGGCGAGCTGTTCGGGCGTGACGGCCGGGCTGCTCGCCCGCAGTGCGTAGAGCATCAGCCCCGCGCCGAGAATGCCGCCGACGACGCCGGCAATGGCCAAAGCCGGCCAGGGCGTCGCCGGCTTCGCAACCGGCGCTGCGGCCGCGGCCCGCGGCGGTTCAGGTGGCGGCGGCGAGAATTCCTGCGGCAGCGCCTCGGTGGGCGCCACGGCCTCGGGCGCGGACGCTCCTGCAACGGCCTCGGCCTTCCCGGCCATATCGGCGTCCGACTGTGCCTTGAGATCGATCGTCGGCGGCGTGCGCTTCAGGCTGCCGCGCGGCTCCGCCTGCGCCGACCCGTCCGGCTTCTGCCGCCGGGAAACCTCCTCCAGCGCCGCCAGCATCGCGGCCTCCTCGGGGTGCTCGGCGACGAGCACCGTGCTGGCGCCGGCCGAGATCAAGGGCGAGGCGACATCGGCCGAGAGCGCGACATGGGTGAGTTCGAGCGCTTCCGCCCCGACGCCGGCCGCTTGCGCGAGGCTCAGGAAAGTCCGCGCCCCGCGCGCCGAATAATGCAGGGCGGCGTCGGCCTGGCCGTGCCGCAGCGCGGCCTGCGTGTCCTCCGGCAATACCGAGACCGGCTCGGCGGCATAAGCCTCCCAGAGCGTGATGTCGTAGCCTGCGTCCTTCAGCCGCTGTGGCACGTCCTCCTTGCGGTCGCGGCCGAGGATCAGCAGCAGCCGCGCCGGCGCCGGCACCGTCCGCGTGATCAGCTCGATCAGGTCGTTGCGGTCGCCGTCGGCGCTGCGGGCGTCATCGAGGCCGGCCTCACGGACCTTCGCCGCCGTGCGGGCGCCGACGGTGAACACCGGCAGGTCGCGCCAGCCCTCGGGTCCCTCAGCGAGCACGGGAACGGCATTGCCGCTGGTCAGGACGATGGCCGCGAAATCGCCGGCCGGTGCCTCCCCCGGCAGCCTGACCACCTCGAACAGCGGCGCGACCAGCGGCTCGAAGCCATGGGCGGCGATCGCCTGCGCCGTCCGGTCGGCATCGGGGCGGGGTCGGAAGACGAAGACGCGCATTCGCAGCTCCTATGGCATCGGACCGAAACACGGAATCCAGCTTCCGGAACAATCCGATGCGATAACAAATACATAGACCACCGTCATCGCGTCCGGCAGGACGCGCGGCGCTCTAGCGAGGCAACCACCGGTCACAGGCCGAACCGCGAACGGCACCGGCCAAGGCGATCGGGACGCATTGAGGCGGAACGATGATGCCGGCCATTCCCTCTCCTTTTTCTTTCCGGCGCCACGGACCCGCTGACGGCGCCCGCTGCATTGCCCTTGGCCTTGGGCCATGGCACGCACTATACGAAGGAATTGCCGGCGGGCCACCGCCAGCCGCGAAGCTTCATCACCTGATCCTCCATTCCGCGGGACAAGTCGACCGATCATGCGTGTTCTAGGGATAGAGACGACCTGCGACGAAACGGCAGCGGCGATCGTCTCCATCGAGCGTTCGGGCGAGAGCAGGATCCTGTCCAACGAGGTGCTGAGCCAGATCGCGGCGCATGCCGCCTATGGCGGCGTCGTGCCGGAGATCGCGGCGCGCGCCCATGTCGAGGCGATCGACCGCATCATCGCGCGCGCCTTCGCCCATGCCGACCTCAAGCCGACCGCGCGCCTCACCGACGACCTCGCCTTTCCCTATCTGCTGCTGCTCGTCTCCGGCGGCCATACCCAATTGCTCGCCGTGCGCGGCGTCGGCGATTATCTCAAGCTCGGCGGCACCATCGACGACGCGGTCGGCGAGGCTTTCGACAAGATCGCCAAGATGCTGGCCCTGCCCTATCCCGGCGGCCCCTCGGTCGAGCGCGAGGCGGCGAAGGGCGATCCCGAGCGCTTCGACTTCCCGCGCCCGCTGCAAGGCCGGCCGACGCCGGATTTCTCGCTCTCCGGCCTCAAGACGGCCGTGCGCCTCGTCGCCGAACGCATCGCGCCGCTCTCCGACAACGACGTCGCCGATCTCTGCGCCTCCTTCCAGGCCGCGATCGTCGACGTCATGGTCGACCGGACCCGCGCCGGCCTGCGCGCCTGCCGCGAGGCCGGCATCACGCCCACGACCCTCGTCGTCGCGGGCGGCGTCGCGGCCAACCAGGCAATCCGCAGCGGGCTGACGCGGCTGGCCACCGAGGCCGGCCTGCCGATGGTCGCCCCGCCGCTGGCGCTGTGCGGCGACAATGGCGCGATGATCGCATGGGCCGGGCTGGAGCGGCTGCGACTCGGCCTCGTCGACGACATGTCGGCCGTCGCCCGCCCGCGCTGGCCGCTCGACGAACTCGCGGCCAAGCCCGCGACCGCCGCATGAGTCAGAATCCGGGCTTCGCGACGGTCGGCGTCGTCGGCGCCGGCTCCTATGGCGCCGCGCTGGCGCTCGCCGCCCATCGCGCCGGCCGCGAGGTTCTCCTCTGGGCGCGCGACACCGCAACGGTCGGGGCCATTCGCGCGACGCGGCAGGCCCCACGCCTGCCCGGCATCGACCTGCCCGAAGCAATCCGCGCCACTTCGACGCTGGGCGATCTCGCTTCCTGCGACGCGCTGGTCGTCGCCGTGCCGACCCAGAACTTGCGCGCGGCCTGCACCGCGATAGCAGCCGCTCTGCCCACCGGCGCGCCGGTGATCTCGGCCGCCAAGGGCATCGAGCAGGCGAGCGGGCTGTTCCCGACCGAGATCATCGCCGGAAGCTGGCCGCAAGCCCCGACCGCCATCCTCTCCGGCCCGAGCTTCGCCGCCGATATCGGGCACGGCCTGCCGACCGCGGTGACGCTCGCCGCGGCCGATCCCGCGCTGGCGCGCAGCCTCGCCGAGGCGCTGAGCTCGCCCGCTTTCCGCATCTATCATTCGGGCGATCCGCGCGGCGTCGAGATCGGCGGCGCGGCCAAGAACGTGCTCGCCATCGCCGCCGGCATCGTCATCGGACTCGGCTTCGGCGAGAGCGCCCGCGCCGCGCTGGTCGCGCGCGGTTTCGCCGAACTGCGCCGCTTCGGCGAGGCGCATGGCGCCGATCCCGAGACGTTGATGGGCCTTTCGGGATTGGGCGACGTGGTGCTGAGCTGCGCCTCGCCGCAATCGCGCAATTTCGCCTATGGTCTGGCGCTGGGCCAGGGCAGGAGCCCGGCTGAAGCCGCCGGCGGCAAGCTCGCGGAAGGCGCCTTCACCGCTCCCGTCCTTGCCGAGATGGCGCGGCGGGAGGGCAAGGAGATGCCGATCGCCGAAGCCGTCGCGGCGGTCATCGCGGGCAGGATCGGCGTGCGTGAAGCCGTGGCGGCGCTGCTCGCCCGGCCACTCAGGGCGGAATGACGGAGGAAGCCATGGCGGGAGAGCTCAACGATCTCGGCAAGCGCATCGCGCGCGGCATCGCGGAGGTCAGGAAGACGACCGGCTCCGAGCTCGTCGCCGAAAGCGGCCCGGTGCCGTTGGCCGGCCGCATCGCCACGCCCGTCATCCAGCATCGCCGGCGAAAGGCCGAGGGCACGCATCGCTTCGTGCTGATCCTGCCTTTCGGCGAGGGCGAGGTCCGGGTCGAGCTCGACCCGAAGGATTACGCCGCGCTGACGCGCGAGATGGTGCGGTTCTGGAACGAACAGGGCGAAGCGGCCTCCAAGCCGCCCGTGCCGTTGAAGGAGGACGAGGCCTGATGGCTCACTGGCTGATCAAATCCGAACCCTCGGTCTGGTCCTGGGACGACCAGGTCAAGGCCGGTGCCAAGGGCACGCATTGGGACGGGGTGAAGAACCACACCGCCAAGCTCAACCTGATGGCGATGAAAAAGGGCGATCAGGTCTTCTTCTACCATTCGAACGAAGGCCTCGAGGTCGTCGGCATCGTCGAGGTCATCCGCGAGGCCTACCCCTGGGAGGCCGCCGGCCCGCCCTGGGTGCTGGTCGACTTCAAGGCGGTGAAGCCGCTGCCCAGGCCGGTGCCCCTCGCCGCCGTCAAGGCCGAGCCGAAGCTCGCCAAGATGTCGCTCGTCACCTCCTTCCGCCTCTCGGTCCAGCCGGTGACGGATGAGGAATGGGACCTCGTCTGCAAGATGGGCGGGCTCTGAACCGATCCGGACCGCAGGCGCCTATCGCCGAAAGTCTGTGACACGAAAGTGCGAGCGCGAAGCGCTTGCCGCACCGCGCACTCACCCTATGATGCGCACAATTCAAACGAAGCGGGACCGCGCCCGCCGGCAGGCGGACACGGGAATGCGACAAAGAACCCTGTCCGGGGAGATGCCTGCCAATGACCGAGATCATCTACGACGTGCCCGCCGCATGGGCGAAGAAGGCCTGGGCCAACGACGCCAAGTACAAGAAAATGTACGCGGCCTCGGTCAAGGATCCCGACAAGTTCTGGGCCGAGCAGGGCAAGCGGATCGACTGGTTCAAGCCGTTCAGCAAGGTCCGCAACGTCAGTTACAAGCCGGGCAAGGTCTCGATCAAATGGTACGAGGACGGCACCACCAACGTCGCCTATAACTGCGTCGATCGGCACCTCGCCACGCGCGCCAAGCAGACCGCGATCATCTGGGAAGGCGACGACCCCTCCGAATCGAGGAAGATCAGCTACGGCCAGCTCCACGCCGAAGTCTGCAAATTCGCCAACGTGCTGAAGGCGCATGGCGTCAAGAAGGGTGACCGCGTCACCATCTACCTGCCGATGATCCCGGAGGCGGCCTATGCGATGCTCGCCTGCGCGCGCATCGGCGCCGTCCATTCGGTGGTCTTCGGCGGCTTCTCGCCGGATTCCCTCTCGAACCGCATCGAGGATGCCGATTCCAAGGTCGTCATCACCGCCGATGAAGGTCTGCGTGGCGGCCGCGCCGTGCCGCTCAAGAAAAATGTCGACGCCGCCGACGCCAAGGTCAAGGGAGGCATCGGCACCGTCATCGTCGTCAAGCGCACCGGCGGCCATGTCACCATGAAGGAAGGCCGCGACGTCTGGTATCACGAGGAGGCGGAGAAGGTCTCGACCCATTGCCCGCCCGTCGAGATGAAGGCGGAGGACCCGCTCTTCATCCTCTACACCTCCGGMTCGACSGGCAAGCCGAAGGGCGTGCTCCACACCACCGCCGGCTATCTCGTCTACACCGCGATCACCCACCAATACGTCTTCGACTACCATGACGGCGACATCTACTGGTGCACCGCCGATGTCGGCTGGGTGACGGGCCACAGCTACATCCTCTACGGACCGCTCGCCAACGGCGCGACGACGCTGATGTTCGAGGGCATCCCGACCTATCCGACGATCTCGCGCTTCTGGGAGGTCATCGACAAGCACAAGGTCAACACCTTCTACACCRCCCCCACCGCCATCCGCTCGCTGATGGGCGCTGGCGAGGAACCGGTGAAGAAGACGAAGCGCAAGTCGCTGCGCCTGYTCGGCTCGGTCGGCGAGCCGATCAATCCCGAGGCCTGGGAGTGGTACCACCGCGTCGTCGGCGAGCGCCGCTGTCCGATCGTCGATACCTGGTGGCAGACCGAGACCGGCGGCATCCTGATCACGCCGCTGCCGGGCGCCACCTCCCTCAAGCCCGGCTCCSCGACGCGGCCCTTCTTCGGTGTCGAGCCCGAGATCGTCGATGCCGAGGGCAAGGTGCTGACCGGCGCCTGCGAGGGCAATCTCGTCATCGCCGAAAGCTGGCCCGGCCAGATGCGCACGGTCTATGGCGACCACAAGCGCTTCGAGGAAACCTATTTCGCGACCTATCCGAACAAGTACTTCACCGGCGACGGCTGCCGGCGCGACGCCGATGGCTATTACTGGATCACCGGCCGCGTCGATGACGTCATCAACGTCTCCGGCCATCGCATGGGCACGGCTGAGGTCGAATCGGCGCTGGTCGCGCACCCCTCCGTCTCGGAGGCCGCGGTCGTCGGCTACCCGCACGACATCAAGGGCCAGGGCATCTACGCCTATGTCACGCTGATGGCCGGAGAGACGCCGTCCGAGGATCTGCGCAAGGACCTCGTAGCCCATGTCCGCAAGGAGATCGGCCCGATCGCTTCGCCGGACCTGATCCAGTTCGCGCCGGGCCTGCCCAAGACCCGCTCCGGCAAGATCATGCGCCGCATCCTGCGCAAGATCGCCGAGGACGAGCATGGCGCGCTCGGCGACACCTCGACGCTCGCCGATCCCGCCGTGGTCGACGACCTCGTCGCCAACCGCCAGAACAAGCGCAAGGCGGGGTGAACCGCAGCGCGCGGTCGCGTCTCAGGGCGCGGCCGCGATCACCTCGATCTCGACCTTGAACTCCGGCCGGGTGAAGCCCGAGACGATCACCAGGGTCGAGGCCGGCGGCGGCGCGCCGACATGGGCGTCGCGCGAATCCATATAGCCCTTCATATGGGCGCGGTCGGTGACATAGGCGTTCACCCGCACGATATCGGCGAGCGTCATCCGCGCCTCAGTGAGGATCGCGGCGATATTGGCGAAGCAGAGATCGGCCTGCGCGCGCGCATCTTCGGGCACGCTCCCATCCGCCGCGACGCCAAGTTGCCCGGAGCAGATGGCGAGGCGCCAGCCCGCCGGCACTTCCATGCCGTGGCTGTAGCGGGCGAAGGGAGCGGCGATGCTGGCAGGGGTGAGCGGCGTCATGACAGGTCCTTCCGGGAAGGCCGCACTATGCCTTTGACGTGACAGCGGAACCAGATCGGACTTCGCGGGTTCGCAAGCGGCCCCGGCTGAGCTAAACCATGCTCATGCCGCGTTCATTATGCCTCTATGATATTGACGCAACATTAGATTGATCGGAATCGGAACCGCGCCGCATGACGACGACGAAAACCGCCATCCCGGCGCTGAAGGCGACCGCGCTCCTCCCGCTCCTCGCCCTGACGGCCTGTGCCAGCTCCCAGCGCTTCTCCGGGCCGGTGATGAATCCGCCTTCCTACAGTCAGCCGGCCCTGCCCTCCGCTCCGCCGGTCACCTCGGCCCCCATCACCTCCGAGCCGCTGCCGCCGCCCGGTGGCTATCCGACCGCCGCTGYCCCGCCGCCGGGGACGGGCGCCGGTCTGCCGCCGCCGCAGGATCCGTTCTTCGATCCCAATGCCGGGACGCCGCAAGGCCAGGGCCTGCCGCCGGCCGGCCAGCCGGCTCCCGCGCCGGTCGCTCCCGGCAACAACCAGGTTGCGGGCCTTGGCCCGGCGCCGTCCGCCCCGGCCCGCCCGGCGGCGACGCGTGACAACGTGATCGGGAGCTGGACCGCGCGCGAGGCCACCGGCGGCACCTGCCGCGTCCAGCTCTCGAGCWCGCCGRCYCTCGATCTCTACCGCGCCAGCTCATCGGGCTGCGCCAATCGCGATCTTCAGAAGATCACGGCCTGGGACTATCGCGACGGCGAGGTCTATCTCTACCAGCAGGGCGGCACGGTCGCGGCGCGGCTGCGCGCCTCGGGCGGCAACGCGCTGGACGGCGCCGTGACGAAATCGGGCGCCGCCCTCTCGCTCAATCGCTGAGGGCAGCGCCGGTCAGGCGCCGAAGGCGCGAGCCAGGATCCGCGTCGGCCAGAAGGTCTTCTGGAGCGACAGGGCGAGCGTGGCGAAGCCTTTCGCATTGTCGAACGCTTCGTCCAGGATGGTGAAGGGCGTCGGACCACCGGTCGCGATCACGCCCTCGATATCGGCGTAGCCGCCGGCCAGATCGGCCTCGAACTTCTGCGCGAGCCGCCTCATCGCMGCGTTCTCCGGCAGGCAGGTCATGTAGAGCGTCCTGATCCCGCGGTTACGGGCCGCCGTGATCAGCCGCGAGAACAGCTGGCCGCCGATGCCGGCACGACGCCAGCCCGTCTCCACGCTGAAGGCGGCCTCGCCTGTCTGCGCGGCGATGTCGTCGAGGCCGCGCAACTCGGCCGCGCCGCGCACCACCCCGTCCTCGATATAGGCGTAGACCAGCCCGCCGACCCCGAAGGTCGTCGTGGCATAGTTCTCGAGGAAGGCATCGTTCACGGCCGTGCCAAAGCGCTGCTGGCGCGTCAGCGGATCGAGCCTGAGCAGATGCTCCCTGAAGAGATCGCGTTCCGCCAGCCAGAGCCGGCGAATTTCCCCGCGGCCGGCCTTGCCGCGAGCTTGTTTTGATCGAGCCATTATCATCTCCCGAACAGCGCCTTGGGGCGCGATCGAACAGGAGGCGTTCTTCCCTGGATCGTCGCGCATCCGACAGGACGCGGCGACGGTGATCTATCGATTTGTTATTGCATCCGATTGCCTGAGATCGCGTCCGAATGCGGCGATTGCAAGGGGCAGACCTGCGGCATTTTCGCCGTAACTGCCGAAGAAACAGGCGAAAATGCCGAAAGCCCATGCCCCTGATGCATAGTGAGTGCCGTCACCAGCCTGGGGATGCCGCGAAAAAAAGCACTATAACCCTCGAAATTGTCGTGCGATAATTTCGCGTTGACCCCGATGACGGCGCGCCCGGCATGAGCTAAGTTGTGTGCTCCCGGTCACTCATATCTGAAGCCCCATGTTCGATCGTCGCAAGCCTCCTGCTGCCCAGCCTTTCGTCACGCACGAAAATATCGAAGCCAAAGTCAAATGGTTCGRCCCCGAGAAGGGGTTCGGTTTCGCCTCGCCGGCCGATGGTTCTGCCGACGTTTTCCTGCACATCTCGGCGATCGGCCCGCTGGACCAGCAGGATCTGCTTCCCGGCGCAACCATCGTCGCCGACCTCGGTGAAGGCCGCCGGGGGCTGCAGGTGGTCGCAGTCCATGAGATCGACCCGTCGACAGCGACCCAGACGGCGGCGCCCGCGCCGCGCGGCGGTGGCTTCGGCGCGCGTCCGCCGCGCGATGATTTCGGTGGCGGCTACCAGGACCGCGGCCCCCGCGGCGGTGGCTTTCAGGACCGCAATGGCGGTGGCGGTTTCCAGGATCGCGACAGCGGACCGGTCGAAGGCCCCTATGACGGCGCCGTGAAGTTCTTCAACTCGGATCGCGGTTTCGGCTTCATCGCCCCCGACAAGGGCGGCCCAGACGTCTTCCTGCACGTCTCCTCGCTGAGCCGCAGCGGTCTGCAGCCGCCGATGGACGGTCAGCGCGTGCGCTTCTCGATTCGTGCCGGCCGGAAGGGGCCGGAAGCGGCGAACATCAGCTTCATCTGAGGCGGCTTCTGCCGCAAAAGACGAAGGCCCGCCAATGGCGGGCCTTTTTTTGTTGGATCATGATCAACCGGGCTCGTCATTCTCGGGCGCCGCATGGCGGCGACCCGAGAATCTCGTGCAGGATCGAGCGCTTTTCGTTCCTGAGATGCTCGGATCAAGCCCAAGCATGACGGCGTGCCACGCAGGCAGCGCCGCCGATCAATGCGCGTGATCGTCGCCTTCGAGGCCGCCGATATGCTTCTGGGTGTAGAGTTCCAGGCCGATGCGGCCGATCAGATCGAGCTGCGTCTCGAGGAAGTCGATATGGCCTTCCTCATCCTTCATCAGGGCCTTGAACAGATCCTCGGACGGGTAATCGCCGACCTCGCGGCAATATTTGGCCGCTTCCTGATACAGCGTCCGCGCCTCGATCTCGGCCTTGAGGTCGCATTCGATGACCTCGGTGACGGTCTCGCCGATGCGGAGCTGGTCGAGCGTCTGCAGGTTCGGGAAGCCCTCGAGGAAGAGGATGCGGTCGACGAAGCGGTCGGCATGGACCATTTCCTCGATCGACTCCTTCTTCCAGGTCTTGGCCATCTCCTTCAGCCCCCAATTGTCGAGCATCCGGTAATGCAGCCAGTACTGGTTGATCGCGGTGAGCTCCGAGCGCAGCCCCTTGTTGAGATATTCGATGACCTTCTTGTCGCCCTTCATGGCGTCGCTCCTCGCAATCTACATTAGAATGATACTAATGTAGAGAGGTGCATCCGGGAAGGAAAGAGGGAAAACGAAGGCGGCTGCAATCATCCAACGCCGCCCAATCCCGGCAGCGCGTCGCTTACGCGGCCTGCGAGACATCCTCTGGCGTCACGATGCCGTCCAGCATGCGGCCGACGCTGACATGGACGGCGCATGCGATCTCGCGGCTGGCGCAGCTGCCGCACTGCGTCGCGCATGCGGCATGGGCCTCGGCCAGGATCGCACGGACCGCGCGCGCGCAACGCCCGCAATCGGGGCTGCAACCGAGGCAGTCATACGCCTCGCCGGCCGTCCGCGGCCCGCTGCCGTCAGCGCCGACGGTGCCCTTGATCTGCCGGCACGAAATGACGTTGCAGGAACAGACGATCACGCGTGATGGCCCGCCACCCGCTTCGTCGTCGTGACCTCTTCGCCATCGGCGCTGCGCAGCCGGACGATGACCTCGACCGAGGCGATCATCATGCCCTCCGGCGCATCCGGCAGGCCCGAGACATGGATCGTCGAGCCGGGGATATCGGTGACCGTCTCGTCGTCCTCATTGTAGAAGTGGTGGTGCTCCGAGACATTGGTGTCGAAGAAGGTCTTGGGGCCGGACACCGAAACCTGGCGCAGCAGCCCGGCTTCCGAGAACTGGCGCAGCGTGTTGTAGACCGTGGCGAGGGACAGCGGCTCGCGGGCGCGGATCGCCTCCTCATAGAGCATCTCGGCGCTGACATGGCGGTCGCCCTTGGCGAAGAGCAGCCAGCCCAACGCCATGCGCTGCCGCGTCGGGCGAAGACCCGCCATACGCAGGCGCGCCTTCACCGCGCTGATCGGGCAGGAGGCCGGGCTTTTCTGCGGCCACGGGATATGCTCCGCCGCGACAGCCTGCTCCCGATCCTTGCTCACCAGAACGCTCATCGAAACGCCTTCCACCATGGGGCCTTGCGGCCTCGCAGTTTAGAAAACATCTAAACTACTGATATTACTGCCATATTTGCCCTGCCGGCATCGCAATGTCAATCGCGCGGTTTGCGACATTCCGCTGCAGCACCGCTCCGTCCACCGCCATCCGCGGCTGCAATCCGCCTAGATGAGCTCGAAAATTCCGGTCAGAACCGCGCGCGCCAGCACCCATCCCGCCATCCCCGATGCCAGCTCGGGAAGCATCACGTCATCGAGAGCGGGCAGGACCCGTGCCAGKGCAAAGAGCTGGAAGACATAGCGGTGCGGGCCATGGCCGCGGATCGGCCGCGGCCCCTCATAGCCGATGCGGCCGAGCGAACCCGGCAGGAAGGCGATCTGCGGATTCGTCTCGGGCCGGAGCATGCCCTCCTCCACGCCTTCGCTGTCGACGGCGATGTCCGTCGCGACGAGATGCGTCACCGGCCGCGGCAGCGGTGCGTCCGGATCCTGCATGACGAGGACGAGTTCCACCGTCTCGGCCGGGACGCCGCTCCAGGCCAGCGGCGGCGACACATTCTCGCCGACCCCGCGCCCGGCATATCGGCTCGGGATATCGCCGCCCTCGGCAAAGGCCGGGCTGGTCAGTTGCATCGTCCCGGCCGCGACGGCAAGGCGCGGATCGTTGCACAGCAGGTCCGCGTCATGGCCCCGGATAGGCCGCAGCAGGCGGCCGAAGACGCGTTCGAAACTGGGGATCATGACGGAAACGATTCCAGGAGGTCCAGCGGGCGGGATCGCAGGCTCAGTGCCCGCCGCCCGCGCCGGTCGGTGCCGGTTTCGGCTTGCTGAGGAACAGCGACAACACCACGAGGCAGGCGAAGATCGCCGTCAGCCCGAGGAAGACGTCGCCGAACGCCATGATCAGCGCCTGCTTGTGGGCACGCTGATTGAGCAGAGCCAGAGCCATCGTATTGGCGGCATCGCCGAAGTCGCCAAAGCGCTGCGCCGTGTTCGCCAGTGCCTCTTCGGCGACCTGCCGCCCGGCCGCGACCCATTCGTGCAGCCGGGTGATGTGCACGTCGGTGCGCGTGTTCAGCATGGTGTTGATGACGGCGAGCCCGACCGCGCCGCCGAGATTGCGGGTCAGGTTGTAGAGCCCGGAGGCGTTCTTGAGCTGCTGCGGCGGCAAGGTGCCGAGCGCGACGTTGTTGATCGGCACCATGCACAGCATCAGCCCGCAGCCGCGCAGGATCTGCGGCAGCAGCAACTCGTAGAAGTCCCAATCCGCGGTGATGTGCGAAACGATCCAGGTTCCGAGGGCGAAGGCGCTGAACCCGATGATCATCATGATGCGCGGATCGAGCTTGGCCGAGAGCCGGCCGGCGATCGGCGCCGTCAGGAACATGGCCAGTCCCGTGACGAACATGGTTTCCCCGATCATCAGCGCGTCATAGCCGCGGATGCGCCCGAGATAGACCGGGTAGAGATAGGTCAACCCGTAAAGGCCGATGCCCATGCAGAAGGAGAACAGCGAGCCGAAGGCGAAGTTGCGGTTCCGGAAGGCATAGAGATCGACCAGGGGATCGTCGCGCGTCAGCGCACGCCAAAAGAACAGCACCGCGCCGAAGACCATGACCACCGAGAAGAAGACGATCTCATGGCTCTCGAACCAGTCGAGCCGCGTGCCTTCCTCGAGCACATATTCGAGGCTGCCGAGGAAGGCGGCCATGCCGGCGAGGCCCAGCCAGTCGAAGCGCTTCAGCAGGCCGCGATCCGGCTTGTCGAAGTCGATCAGCGTCCAGGCCGCAATGGTGACGGCGATGCCGGGGACGACATTGACGAGGAACAGCCAGTGCCAGGAGAAGGCATGGCTGAGATAGCCGCCGACGGTCGGCCCGATGGTCGGCGCCAGCGTCGCCACGAGGCCGATGATCGGCGAGACGATCGGCCGCTTGGAGGGCGGGAAGATCGTGAAGGCGGCCGCGAAGACGCCGGGGATCATGCCGCCGCCGATGAAGCCCTGCACGGCGCGCCACAGGATCATCTCGTTGATCGAGGAGGCCTGGGCGCAGAGCACGCTGGAGATCGTGAAGCCGGCGGCCGCGATGGAGAAGAACACCCGCGTCGACAGGGCGCGGCTGAGATAGCCCGAGAGCGGGATCATGATCACTTCCGCGATCAGATAGGCCGTCTGCACCCAGGCGATCTCATCCGAGGATGCCGAGAGTCCGGCCTGGATCTCCGCCAGCGAGGCCGAGACGATCTGGATGTCCAGGATCGCCATGAACATGCCAAAGACCATCGCGATGAAGGCGAAGATCCGGCGTAGCGGTATGGCGTCCGAGGCCGGCGGGGCACCCGCCGGCGCGTTCAGGGTCGCGGTGGCCATGACGGCCTCCTTGCAGCGTCAGCGCTGGCCGGCGGGACGCGGATCGATGGACACGATGACCGACATGCCGGGGCGCAGCACATGCTTGCCCGTCGATTCCCGGTCGAGCGCGATGCGCACCGGCACGCGCTGGACGACCTTGGTGAAATTGCCGGTCGCGTTGTCGGGCGGCAGCAGCGTGAAGACCGAGCCCGTGCCACCGGCGATGCCGCTGACCGTGCCGTGGAAGACCTGCCCCGGCAGCGCATCGACCGTGACGCTCGCCTTGTCGCCGATCTTCAGCGGACCGATCTGGGTCTCCTTGAAGTTGGCGTCGACATAGACCTGATCGAGCGGGACGATCGACATCAGCCGCTTGCCGGCGCCGACGAGGTCGCCGAGCTGGACATTGGTGTTGGCGACGAGGCCGTCGATCGGCGCGTCGATCTTCATGAAGGTCAGGTCGCGGGCGGCCTTGTCCTCGGCCACCTTGAGCTCGTCGATCTGCCTTGCGGCCTCGACGCGCTGCGCCTCCAGCACCTTGATGTTCGCTTCCGCGGCGGTGACGCCGGCATTGGCGCTGACCAGTGCTGCCTGGGCCTGGTCGCGCGCCGCCGTCGCGGCATCGAGCGTCGCCTGCGAGCCATAGGACTTGGCCGCGAGGCTCTTGGCGCGATCGAAATCGGCCGCCGTGCGGGTCACGCCGGCCTGCGCCGAGTTCTGCTGCGCCTTGGCCTGCAGCAGGCTGGCGCGGCCGGCCTCGATCTGGCTGTCGATGCGCCCGAGCGTGGCCTGCGCGGTCGCCGTCTTCGCCTGCGCGGCGGCGAGCGCGATGCGCTGGTCGCCGTCGTCGAGAGCGACGAGCGACTGCCCGGCCTTCACTTCCTGGTTCTGCAGCACCGAAACCTTGGCGACATTGGCCGAGAGCTTGGCCGACACCGTCGCCATCTCCGCGCCGACATAGGCGTCGTCGGTGGAGACGATGAAGCGACCGTTGCGCCACCAGTCGATGCCGTACCAGAGGCCGGCACCGAGCGCGACGCCGGCGAGCAGGATCAGCCCGGCACGGCGGACGGTATTGCGCTTCGGGGCAGGCTGCACCGCCTCGACAGGCGCGGCCGGCGCGGTTTCGACGGGCTGGCGCGCCTCGGTGGGCTGTGCCGTCTCCAGGGCCGGGTCGACCAGCTTGAGGCGGTCCCGGCGCTGTTCTGTGATCTCGGCGGACATGAGCTATCCTGATGAGAACAATTCGAACCGATTGGTTCGATTGCGGTTGAAATAGCGCCAGTGATGATGCATATCAAGTGAAATCGAACTGATTGGTTCGATTATTTTTGCAAAGCAGCATTGCATGGCCGGACCGCCCGGCGGAGAAGCATGGCAGAGAACTCCAAGCCGGAGGTTAAGGTGGACCGGCGCAATCGACGCGTTGCCGGGACCGACCCCGAGAAGCGGCGCCAGATTCTCGACGGCGCTTATCAGGTCTTCACGGCCCGTGGTTTCGACGCCGCCAGCATGAGCGACATCGCCTTCGCCGCCAATGTCTCGAAGGGCACGCTCTATGTCTACTTCGAGGACAAGGAACATCTCTTCGTCGCGCTGATCGAGCGCGAGCGCGAGGCCCAGAAGCGTGGCGCCATCGCGGCCCTGAACGAGGATCCAGAGCCGGCGCGCGCACTGCAGAATTTCGGCCAATGCCTCGTGCGCATGATCAACCAGGAATTCGCGGTCAGCGCCCATCGCATCGTTATCGGCGTCGCCGAGCGGATGCCGGATCTCGGTCGGGAATTCTACGAGAACGGTCCCCTGACGGGCGCGAACATGATCGCGCGCTATCTCGACCGCATGGTCGGCGAGGGCAAGCTCGACATCGAGGATACCCAGCTTGCCGCGATGCAGTTCCTTGATCTCTGCCAGTCGACCCTGACGCGGCCGCGTCTGTTCAACGCCATCCAGACGCCCCCGAGCGACGAGGAGGTGCACCGCATCGTCAGCGAGGCGGTCACGATGTTCATGGCGCGTTACGCCCGCGCGGCCAGCGCACAGCCTGCCGCGCGCCGGCCGTTACGCTCTATTTGAGGCCCTTCAGGCTGTCGATGATCGAGGCGAGCTCCTTCAGGTTCTCCTTCTCGCCTTCGGGAGAGGCCCAGTAGGTCACGACGAGGCCCTTGGTCTCGGTGACCTGCAGCAGGGTCAGGCTGACATGGGTGGGACCGTCTTCGTCCTTGCCGGTCCACTGCACCTGGACGCCTTCCATGCCATTGTTGGAGAACGGCTTCTTCTCTTGCGTCGCGGGATCGACGACGACGCCCTTGCTCTTCAGCCAGGTGACCGCTTCGGCGATGGCCTGTGCGGCGTCCTTCAGCTCCGTCACCTCGACCGAGACGTAGACCGCCTCGTCGTCGGACGTTGATTCGACACCCTTGTCGATCTCTGTGGATTCCCAATCGTCCGGCATCGTGATGACCGCGACGGGATTGGGATCGGGGATCGAATAGGTCTTGGCGCTCGCAAGCCCCGGCAGCAGGAGGAGGCTCGCGGCGAGAACCGCGCGTGCGAGATGCATCGGCATAGGGGGATCCTGGCAAAAAGGGCGCCGGTTGGCGTAACGTCRCCCTACAGCAACTCGGCCGCAATGCCATTCCTCCAAAGGCGGAGCGGCCGCCCTATCGCGAGCCTTGGTTACCAGCCGTGACCTGCCGCGCCCGAATCCGCTCGCGATGGGCGGTGTAGAGGCCCGAGCCCGCGATGACAGCAGCCCCAACCCAGGTCCACAGGTCCGGCAACGCCGCGAACAACAGGAAACCGAAGAGCGCGGCCCAGAAGAGCTGGATATAGGAGAAGGGTGCGAGCAGCGAGGCCGCCGCATAGCGGAAGGCGACGATCACCAGCCAGTGCCCCGCCGTCGAGACCGCCCCGATGAAGAGGCCGACCAGCGCGATCGTCCAATTCGGCTCGACCCAGTGCACCGGCAGCAGCAGGCTCGAGACGATCGCACCGAACACGGTCGAGTAGGTGATCGTCGCGATCGGGTTCTCGGTCCCGCTCATCATCCTCGTCACGATGAGGGCAAACGCCCAGCTCAGCGACGAGACCACCGGCAGCAGCGAGGCGAGCTGGAAGCCGCTACCGCCCGGCCTGACCACGATCAGCACGCCGATCAACCCGACGATCGTGGCGAGCCAGCGCCGCCAGCCGACGCTTTCGCCGAGCAGCGGGATCGATAGGGCGGTGACGAAGAGCGGCGCGACGAAGCTCGTTGCCGTCGCATCGGCGATCTTGAGGTATTTCAGCGACGAGACGAAGAAGATCGACGAGCCGATCAGCCCGATTCCACGCAGCAATTGCAGGCCCGGCCGGCGCGTCCGCAACGAGATCTTGYCGCGCTGGAAGCCGATGATCGCGAGCAGGATGAGCGCCGAGGTGGCGTAACGCAGCCAGACGATATGCAGCGCCGGCACGCTCGCCGCGAGATATTTCGAGGCCGCATCGCCGGCCGACAGGAAGACCGTCGCCAGCAGCATGATGCCGATGCCGAGCAGGGCATTGTCGTGCCGCAGCGATCCGGCTGAGGTCGGATGCGCGGTTTCGGAAGCAGGTCCGGGCGGAATGGGGCTGGGCACAGGGCGGAAAATCGCGAGGGGAACCATAGTCTAATCGATTTGAGAGCCGCGTCGCTGCGCAAAGATCACAGGCGCCTTATGCAGTGTCGGTTTCAGACGCCGGTCCTCGATCGGCGGCGACATCCCCGTCATTCCCGACAAGCCGCGAAGCGGCACCGATCCGGAATCCATCATAAAGCTCCGTGCTCTACGATGGATTCCGGGTCTCCCTTCGGTCGCCCGGAATGACGATTGGCAGCAAAAAGGCGGGCCGAAGCCCGCCTTGGAAACCACCCGAAAAACGCGGCCGCGCCGGTCAGGCCGCCTGCTTGCGCGGCTGGATCAGCTTGCGGTTGACCAGCACCTCGGCGATCTGGATCGCGTTCAGCGCCGCGCCCTTGCGCAGATTGTCGGAGACGCACCAGAAGGCGAGGCCGTTCTCGACGGTCGCATCCTCGCGGATGCGCGAGATATAGGTCGCATCCTCGCCGGCCGCCTCATGCGGGGTGATGTAGCCGCCGGGCTCGTGCTTGTCGATGACGAGGATGCCCGGCGCCGTGCGCAGCACCTCGCGCGCCTCGTCGACGGTGACCGGCTTCTCGCATTCGATGTTGACGCTCTCGGAATGGCCGATGAAGACCGGCACGCGCACGCAGGTCGCGGTCAGCTTGATCTTCGGGTCGAGGATCTTCTTGGTCTCGACCATCATCTTCCACTCTTCCTTGGTGAAGCCGTCCTCCATGAAGACGTCGATCTGCGGGATGAGGTTGAAGGAGATGCGCTTGGGGAACTTCTTGGTGAGGACCTCGCCGGCCGAGAACACCGCGCGGGTCTGGTTGAAGAGCTCGTCCATGCCCTCCTTGCCGGCCCCGGACACCGACTGGTAGGTCGAGACGACCACGCGCTTGACGCCGAACTTGTCATGCAGCGGCTTCAGCGCCACGACGAGTTGCGCGGTCGAGCAGTTCGGGTTCGCGATGATGTTCATCTTGGTGAAGCCGGCTGCTGCGGCGGCGTTCACTTCCGGCACGATCAGCGGCACGTCCGGATGCATGCGCCAGGCGGAGGAGTTGTCGATCACCACCGCGCCCTGCGCACCGATCTTCGGCGACCATTCCTTGGAGACCTCGCCGCCGGCCGACATCAGGCAGATATCCGTGTCGGAGAAGTCGTAATGCTCCAGCGCCCGGCACTTCAGCGTCTTGTCGCCGAAGGAGACCTCGGTGCCGATGGAGCGGGATGAGGCCAGCGCCACCACCTCGCCGACGGGAAAAGCGCGCTCGGCCAGGATGTCCAGCATCTCGCGGCCCACATTGCCGGTAGCCCCGACCACTGCGACCTTGAAGCTCATTGATGTGATCCTTTGCGGATAGATCGGTTCGGATCTCCCTTTGGGAGCCGACCCGCCCGGTCTTCGGGCTGGTTCGGCGATCTGCCCCCGCCGGGGGGAGATGGACCCGGAACCGAGGCGAAGCGTCAGCGCGACGTACCGGCTTTCCCGGTCGTCGTTTTGGTCGTGTGTTTCGTCGTCAGGCCGACAGTCACGGAACCAATCCCAAAGGGCTGCAAACTTCGCAGGCGGCGCGAGGATGCGCCGAGATCCGTGAGAACACCCGTTGCGTCGAAAAGTCAATCTCCCTCCCACTCCTGCCCGGTTCGGCCGCCCGCCCGTTAACCCTGCTTCTTGACCGCCTGTTCACGCTGCCGGTCGATTCCGCCCGCTCGGTAACCGCCGGGCGACTCCCCACGGGCAAGCTCGGCACGGGCTGGGATGGTGCAGGGGCGGCGATGCCGCGCGGGAGTGACGGGTTGCGTCTGGTTTCAAGCATGGCGGAAAAGGCGGTCCGGGAGGGGCTCGCGCGGATGCGGCCCGGTCTCGCGACGGCGCGCGATTGGGCTCACATGCTCGCGGCACGTCTCAAGAGTCTCGATCTCGTTCCCGGGCTGATCAGCGCCGCCGATCACGGCGAGCGCTTCGCTCGTGCCTTCTGGCAAGGCATGCGCCGCCTCGCGCCACGCCGCGGCCTCGGCTTCGCCGGCGCCCTGCTCTGGCGCAGTGCTGCGGCGCTGGCCGGCCTCGGCCTGACGGCCGCGCTCATCACCGGCCTGTCAGCCAAGGATGAGGACCAGCCCCAACTTGCCAGCCTCACGATCGATCGGACGCCTTCTGAGCTGTCGCGCCCGGCCGCGACCCGTTCCGACCGCCCCGGCCCCGCGAACTGGATGGCGATTCCGCGGCCGATCGCGATGTTCCACCTCAGCTCCCCCGAGCTCGGGCGTGCGACGCCGGCCTATGAGGCCCAGCGCACGAAGGATGGGCGCCGCGAGGATGTCATGACCTTCGCCGCCTTCGCGGAAGCCGGGCCGCATCTCGTCCTGCGCCTGCGCACCGGGCCGCTCGACATGGCCAGCACGCGACCCTTCACGATCGATCTCGTCCGCGAGGCCGCGCTGCGTTCCCTCTCGGTCGGGCGCAGCAGCGCGCCGGCTGCGATCCCGACCCGCTTCGGCTCACTCGAAACGGCCGACGTCCTCCTCGACGACGGCAATACCAGCCGCAATTGCCTCGCCTTCCGCTCCGACGGCGCCGAGGCAGGCTTCGCGATGAGCGGCTGGTGGTGCGCTGGCGGCAAGCCGGCTGACCGGCGTCAGCTCACCTGCCTGATCGACCGCCTCGACCTCGCCAATGCCGCAGGCAGCGAGGAGCTGCGCCAGTCTTTCACGAAAAGCGAGCTCAAGCGCGACGCGGCCTGCGCAACGCCTTTCCTCGCCACGGCGGGCCGCAAGGCGTCCTGGCTCGACACCGACGGCTCCGTGCCGGCCCTGCGCATGAAGACGGCGACGACCGAACCGGCGAAAGCCACGCCGCCCGCGCGACCGGTCCGCCCAAAGGCCACGCGCCGGAAGCGCTGAATCCGCGCAGCGGCTCGCCGTGCTAACAATATTGTTAACAGGCAGGCGCTAGGCTTTGCTTCGTGTTCAGCATGCTTACATCGGGTGGGTAGCGCCACTCCCGGAGACCGCCGTCATGATGTCGTTCAAGCGCGTTGCCACTGCCCTCACCATCGCACTGGCGGCGTCGACCGTCATGGCGGGCATCGCCGAGGCCCAGAGCCGCCGCGAGCCGCTGCGCATCATCGTCCAGAAGCGCAGCTATTTCGATGCCGGGAACGTCGTGCCGGTCGGCTCGATGAACAACTATGCCAGCCAGCACTTCGCGGCGGCGCCGGTCTATGTGAACACCGGCTCGCTCTATGGCGAGAGCACCCTGCCCGGCCGTGTCGGCTCCGGCGCAAATCCCTTCGCCAATACGATCGAGACGCCCCGCTTCTGAACGGGCCAGCCGTCGTGATGTTCGGGCTTGAGCCGAACATCACCTGACCAGCGTCTTCTGGTTTCCGAGATGGTCGGGCCAAGCCCGACCATGACGCATTACCGTCAGGGCAGCGCCTTGAGATAGCGCACCGGCCGCCCCGGCGCGGCCGCATTCGCCGCGTGCACGATCGCGTTCGCGTCGATGCCGAAATGCCGGTAGAGATCGGCGACCGTGCCGGTCTGGCCGAAATGCTCAACGCCGAGCGCCTTTTGCCGATGGCCATGGACGCTGCCGAGCCAGGCCAAAGTCGCCGGATGCCCGTCCAGCACCGAGACGATGCCGCAATCCCGCGACAGCTCTCCGAGTAGCCGCTCGATATGGCTCGTCGCAGCATGGTTGCCGCGCTGACGCGCCCGCTCCGCCGCCTGCCAGCCGGCATTGAGCCGATCGGCCGAGGTGATGGCGAGCAGGCCGACATCGCGCCGGTCYTCGYYGAGCAGCCCCACMGCCTCGATCGCCTCRGRYGCMACCGCACCGGTATAGGCGATGACGACSGAGGCGTTCGGRCCGGGCTTMCKSAGCCARTAGGCRCCRTCGATGATSTCGCGCTCCAGCTCCGGCGTCATCGTCCGGCTCGGCTGCTCGACCTGCCGGGTCGAGAGCCTGAGATAGACAGAGCCGCCGGTCTCGTCGCGCAGCCAGGTACGCTCGTCGGGATCGCCCTCGCCATCGCGCTGCATGTAGTCGAAGGACCAGCGCATCATCACCGCGAGTTCGTCGACGAAGGCGGGCTCGAAGGCGCAGAGCCCGTCCTGGCTCATGCCGATCAATGGCGTCGCGATCGATTGATGCGCCCCGCCTTCCGGCGCCAGCGTCACGCCCGACGGCGTCGCCACCACCATGAAGCGCGCATCCTGGTAGCAGGCATAATTCAGCGCATCGAGCCCGCGCGAGATGAAGGGATCGTAGAGCGTGCCGATCGGGATCAGTCGCTCGCCGAAGATCGAATGCGACAGGCCGAGCGCCGACAGGTTGATAAACAGGTTCATCTCGGCGATGCCCAGCTCGATATGCTGGCCGTTCTGCGAGAATTCCCATTTCTGCATCGAGGGAATGCGCTCGTCCTTGAAGGTGTCCGCCATCGAGGCCYKGGCGAASAGSCCGCGCCGGTTCACCCAKGGSCCGAGATTGGTCGAGACGGTGACGTCCGGCGCSGTSGTSACGATGCGGTCAGCCAATGGCCCGCCGGTCTTGGCGAGATCGTCGAGCACCTTGCCGAAGCCCATCTGGGTGGACATCGTGGCCTGGATGCCGGCCTCCAGCTTCTCCGGAACCGGCAGCTTGGCGGCCGAAAAACGCCGCCGCCCCTGCGAGAAGAACGGCACCTTGTCGAGGAAGGCCCGGATCTCGCTCTCGGGCAGGTCGAGCCCCTCGAACAGATCCCATTCATGGCCGGGGCGGATGTCGTTGGCCTTGCGGAAGCCGTCGAGCTGCTCCTTGGTCATCAGCCCGGCATGGTTGTCCTTGTGGCCGGCGAGTGGCAGGCCAAAACCTTTCACCGTGTAGGCGAGGAAGCAGACCGGCCGGTCATGGTCGATGTTCTCGAAGGCTTCGAGCAGCGACGGCAGGTCGTGGCCGCCGAGATTGCACATCAGCTTCGAGAGCTCCGCGTCGGAACGCTTCTCGATCAGCTTCGTCACCGGCCCCTGATCGCCGAGATCGTCCATCAGCCGCTTGCGCCAGGCCGCACCGCCCTGGAAGGTCAGCGCCGAATAGAGCTGGTTCGGGCAGGAATCGATCCAGGCCTTCAGCCGCTCGCCGCCCTTCTCCTTGAAGGCGGCCTGCTGCAGCGAGCCGTATTTCAGCGTGACGACATCCCAGCCGAAATTGCGGAACATCGTCTCGAAGCGGTCGTAGAGCCCCTCGCGGATGACGGCGTCGAGCGACTGGCGGTTGTAGTCGATGATCCACCAGGTGTTGCGCAACCCGTGCTTCCAGCCCTCCATCAGGGCCTCGAAGATGTTGCCCTCGTCGAGCTCGGCATCGCCGATCAGCGAGACCATGCGGCCTTCGGGGCGATCCTTCGCCCAGCCATGCGCCTTCACGTAATCCTGCGTCAGCGAGGAGAACAGCGTCTGCGCGACGCCGAGGCCGACCGATCCGGTCGAGAAATCGACGTCGTCGATGTCCTTGGTGCGGGACGGATAGCTCTGCGCGCCTTTGTAGCCGCGGAAATTCTCCAGCTTCTCGCGCGTCTGAAGCCCCATCAGATAGTTGATGGCGTGGAAGATCGGCGAGGCATGCGGCTTCACCGCGACCCGGTCCTGCGGGCGTAGCGCCGCCATGTAGAGCGCGGTCATGATCGTGGCGAGCGAAGCCGAGGAGGCCTGATGCCCACCGACCTTCATGCCGTCGCCGTTGTCGCGCAGATGATTGGCGTTGTGGATCGTCCATGAGGCCAGCCAGAGGATCTTCCTCTCCAGCTCGGCGAGAAACGGCAGGCGCGGATCGGTCGTCATGATTGGCTCGAACTCCCCAGAACTCCGATCATGCATCGAAGCCTCTGGCTAAGCGAACCAATTTTCAGCGACAGGCCCGCCCGACTTGGCGGATTCCGCCAATCGAGGCGGCATGAAAGCCGGAAGCTGCCAATCTGCTCCTGTGAGCCGAATGCCGGCTATCGATCGATCTGGGCGATGCGGTCGAGCGCCGCGGCAAAGCCGTTGAGCGACACATTGAAGGAAGCCGGCTCGCTGGTGGAGAGGTTGAGCGCCGCCACCGTCAGCGTCTTGCCCGTCTTCATCGCATCGGTCGCGACCGTCGGGAAGGAGATCGGCAGGAGGCAGCCCTGCGCCAGGCAGGTCGAGAAGCGCAGGCCCTGGCCCAGATTCTTGTCGTCGAGCCGCAGCACCGCGCCATTGTCGAGCTTCATGCCGAACGGCATCAGGATCGTGCCTTCCGCCCTGCCCTCGCGCGGCGTKCGCAATTCGATGGCGAAGACGCGCTGGCCTGTCTGGCTGTTGCCTTGCGACTGGCTGAGCACGCAGAGCCGCTGGCCGTTGAGGATGCGGCAATCGACCGTCCAGTCGCCATAGGTCTCGTTGATGGCGCTGGCGCCGTTGGGCAGCGTGCGCCGCAGGCGCGGCAGAGGGCTCTTCCTGCGCTTGCAGCGGCCCGATGCCGAACCAAAGCGCCGAGATCAGAAGCGCTGCGGAGGAAACCAAGGTCAGGCGGCAAGAAAGATTCATGACGGCTCAGTTCAGCAAGAGGGCCTGGAACGACAGGTAGCAAGGCACCCGGGCAGCGTCAAAACCCGATGCACCACGCCCCCAAACAGATCTCGCCATGTGTCTTTTCGGCAAGGAAACTGAATTCGATCAAATCTAAACTTCAATCTCCAGATGCCAGCGGCGGCCGGAGAGAATGACGCTTGCATTCGAAATCGGACCGATGAGCCATCGGCGGAATCCCGCGCCTATTCCGCGCTCTGCTGGATATGCTCCCCCACCAGCCGCCGCAGCGCCTCCGTGTCGCGCGCGGCCAGCGCCTCGACCATCGCCAGATGTTCGCGGTTCGACTGTTCGATGCGGCTGCGCTTCTGCCATTGCCCGGCCACGGCCGAGGAGATGCGCCCGCGCAGCTCCTTCACCAGCGCCGCCAATTCGAGATTGCCGCACAGCCCGAGCAGATGCTCGTGGAAGGCGATGTTCGCATCGTGCAGGTCGATGGCCGTGCCGTTCAGCAGCAGCGCCTCGAAGTGCCGCGCCAGCCGCATCGCCTGCGCGATATCCTCTTCCCGCGCCCGCGCCACGATGCCGTCGACCGCGCTGGTTTCCAGAATGACCCGCACGGCCCGGATCTCCTGCGCCAGCCGCCCATCCGGCTTGAAGACGTGGTAGCCGCGATTGGGCAGATGCACGACCAGCCGCTTCTGCACCAGCCGGTCGAGCGCCCGGCGGACATCCATGCGCTTGGCTCCATGGCGCTCCTCGATGTCGATCTGCTTGAGCCATTGGCCGGGGGAAAGCGCACCGGACTGGATCTCCGCCGCGAGGAGATTCGCCAGGGCCTCGTGACGCTCCGCACGCGCCTTCGCGCTCTTGCCGCGATTCTTGCCGCGAACGGCCCCGCCGCTCGGCTCGCTCTCAGACATCGTCGCCCCATGCACCGTTCGAGCGGCCGCCCCGCATCCGGCTCGGCTTGTCCCGCCACAACCCTTATGCGAGAAATTGGCGCCAATATCAAAGATGACTTACACCCGGGAACAGGAACTCCGATGAGCAACAGCAAGGAAGTCTGGCAGCGCGTGGACGACAAGGCGCCGGACTATTTCGCGTTGTCAGACCGCATCTGGCACATGCCCGAGCTCAATTATCAGGAGGTCCGTTCCGCCGCCGAGCACCGCGCCATGTTGGAGCGCGAAGGCTTCCGCATCACCGAGAATGTCGCGGGCATCCCGACCGCCCTGATCGGCGAAGCGGGAGAGGACGGCCCGGTCATCGCGATCATGGGCGAGTACGACGCCCTGCCCGGCCTGAGCCAGGAGGCCGGCATCGCGAGCGAGACGCCGGTTCAGAAGGGCGGCAATGGCCATGGCTGCGGCCACAACATGCTGGGTTCCGCCTCGCTGCTCGCGGCCGCCGCGGTCAAGGACTATCTCGCGGCCAACGGGCTCAAGGGCCGGGTGCGCTATTATGGCTGCCCCGCCGAGGAAGGCGGCTCCGCCAAGGGCTTCATGGTCCGCGCCGGCGCCTTCGACGATGTCGACATCGCCCTGTGCTGGCACCCGGCCTCCTTCACCGGGGTCAACCGGCCGTTCTCGCTGGCCTGCGTCGAGGTCGAGTTCACCTTCACCGGACGGGCCTCGCACGCCGCCGCCGCCCCCCATCTCGGCCGCTCGGCGCTCGATGCGGTCGAATTGATGCATATCGGCGTCAACTACATGCGCGAGCACATGCCATCGACGGCCCGCGTGCACTACGCCATCATCAACGCCGGCGGCAYCGCGCCGAACGTGGTGCAGGCGACGGCGACGACACGCCAGCTCATCCGGGCCGCCAACCTGTCGGAGATGTGGAGCCTCGTCGCCCGCGTGAAGAAGATCGCCGAGGGCGCCGCGCTGATGACGGAGACGCAGGTCGCAGCCAAGCAGCTTTCGGGCGATGCCAATCTCGTCGGCAACCGCCCGCTCGAGGAAGCGATGCATGCCAATCTGCAGGCGCTGGGCGGGCCCGGCTTCGACGCGGCCGATCAGGCTTTCGCGGCAAAGTTCCAGAAGACCCTCAATGGCGAGGACATCGCCTCCTCCTATGCCCGCTTCGGCTTGAGGCCGAAGGCGGGCGAATCGCTGAGCGACGAGATCTACCCGCTCGGCTCCGGCAGCGATTCCTTCGTCGGCTCCACCGATGTCGGCACGGTGAGCTGGGTCGTCCCCACCGTCCAGTGCCGCGCCGCCTGCTATGCGGTCGGCACGCCCGGCCATTCCTGGCAGCTTGTCGCGCAAGGCCTGGCGCCGGCGGCGCATAAGGGCCTTGCCCTCGCGGCCAAGGCCATGGCCGGCGTCGCCCAGGACGTGCTGAACGATCCGGCCCTGCTCAAGGCCGCGAAGGATGAGTTCGCCAGCTTCCGCGCGGGCAACCCCTTCGCCAATCCGATCACGGATGATGTCGAGCCGCCGCTCGACATGGCCGCTCACTGAGTCGATTCGGCTCGGCCGGCTCTACGCTTCGGGGCCGGTCGGGCGGGTCGCCTTGAATTCCTCGAYGGCCGCGGTGGCGAGGTCCGTGACGGAAGCAGGCGGCGCCCCGATGAGGCGCAGCACGATCCGCCCGAGACGGGCCTTGGCATCTGTTTCCAGCTCCGGATCCAGCCGTCCGTCATGGTCGAGCGACGCCCAGGCGCGGGCATGGACCGCTTCGGCGACGAGCAATTCGCTGGAGTTCAGCACTCCGGGAAAACGGAAGGAGCGGCTCTGGATCGGCGTATCGGACATGAAGCTATCGGGCATKGTCACCGCGCCGATATAGGGTCCGGGCCGGCGAGGGCAACCCCGCTTGTGGTCGCACTCAACCGTGCGGGGCCGTGTCCATGGCCCGTTGCGCCACGAGCTCCCGCAGCGCCGCGGCCAGAAGCTGCGCCGGCAGCGGCAATGCCGTATCGGTCCGCGTCGTCAGGCCGACCGGGCCGAACGTATCGCCCGTATCGGCTGGCAACACGGACAGCCAGCCCGTCCTGACATCCTCCGCGACGACGCCTTCCGAGATGAACCAGATTCCGTCGGTCAGGCGCAGATAATTGCGCGCGAAGGCGTCCGAGACCGTCTCGATCACTCCGGCTGCCGGCTGCAGCGCATGGGCGACGAGATAGCGCTCGACCGTAGAGCTGATCACCGAGCCCGGCGGCGGCAGCAGCCATTGATGGCGGGCGACCCCGGYGATGTCGAAAGGCGAGGATGCCAGCAGCGGGTGGTGCGGACCGACCACCAGCGCGATCCGCTCGGAATAGAGGTGCTCGAAGGCGAAGCCCCGCATCGTCTCCGGGTCCCCCATGCGGCCGATGACGAGATCGAGGTCGCCCAGCCTGAGCTGCGACATCAGCACGTCGTTCGGCCCGGTCACGACACGCGGGCGCATCGCGCCATGGCGCTCCATGACCTGCGCGAGCGCGCGCGGCAGCATATGCGCGGAAACGGTCGGCAGCGCCCCGACGGAGAAGGCGACATCCGTATTGGCGCCGTCGCGCCCGACCATGCTGATGCCTTGCCTTAGCGCCGTCACGCTCGATCCGGCATAGCGCAGGAAGACCTCCCCCGGCCCGGTCAGCATCATCGGCCGGCGGTTCTGCTCGAACAGCGAAACCCCGAGCGCGTCCTCCAGCTCCTGAACCGTCTTGGAGATGGCCGGCTGGCTCAATCCAAGCAGAGCGGCCGCCTTCACCACGCTCTTCAGCCGGGCCACCTCCAGGAAGCACACTGGCCGCGCAGCGCGGATCGGGATAAGGTACTTCACCGTGCGCGAAGACATTCATACAACCGGCTTTCCGGTCCTTTGCGCCTCCTGCGAGGCGCGCCACCGCGGCATCTGCGGCTCGCTGACGGCCGAGCAGCTCACCCAGCTGGCGAAATCCTCCTCGAAGCGAAGAGCCGAGCAGGGTGCCGAGCTGATCGGCGAGGCCGAGAACGTCGAGAGCTACGCGAACGTCCTGTCCGGCGTGGTGAAGCTGACGAAGATGCTCTCCGACGGCCGGCAGCAGATCGTCGGCCTGCAATTCGCGCCGGATTTCGTCGGCAGGCCCTTCCGGACCGAGAGCACGCTCACCGCCGAGGCTGCGACCGATGTCGAGCTCTGCTCCTTCCCTCGCGCGGCCGTCGAGCGGATGATGGTGGCGCAGCCCGATCTGGAGCATCGTCTGCTGCAGCAGACCCTGAAGGAGCTCGATCAGGCCCGGGACTGGATGGTGACGCTCGGCCGCAAGACCGCCGCAGAGAAGGTCGCAAGCTTCCTGCTGATGATCGCGCGCAATATCGACCCGACGATGCAGCCGGGGCAGCGCGCCGTCGCCTTCGACCTGCCGCTGTCGCGGGCCGAGATCGCCGATTTCCTCGGGCTGACCATCGAGACCGTCAGCCGGCAATTCACGCGCCTGCGCACCGAGGGCGCGATCAGCATCGAGCACAATCGCCACGTCATCCTCGACGACATCCGCAAGCTCGCCGCCTCTTCGGGGGATTGAACGGACGGTCGCGCGCCTCAGCGCCCATCCGGCCCGGGCGGCGCCGACAGGATGCAGTCCTGCTCGAAGGCGATGTGCCGGCGCATCGAATCGAACAGCGCCCGCAGCATGTAGCCGAAGGCCTCCGGATTCGCGATCGGCCGGCCATTGCCATAGGCCAGCAGCGCTTCGCTGAGATCCTCGGCGGCACAGCGATCCTGCACATGCTCGGCCCTGAGCCGGTTCACGATCCCGGCGTTGCGCCGCGACGTCGCGAAAGCCGGAAAGACCGAGCGCTCCTCGAAGCGGTGGCAGGCGTCGATGAGCGGCACCAGACTGTTCCCCAGCATCAGGCAGCGCAGCCGGTCGACATGGGAGGGCAGGTCGTCGGCGAGCTGCTCCAGCGCGTCGCAGATTTCCAGCATCCGCGCATGGCCGCGCGCCATGTCGATATGCGGGACGAAGCCGGCCCCACTCTGTCCGCCGCCGCTGGCTGCATGCCGCGCCATGGCCGGCCTGCCGGTCAGGGCGTCGGCAGCGGCACGGTTGCCTTCGCCGGCTCCTCACGCACGGTGCGCAGCTCGTACCACAGCGCGTTCAGGATGCCGACGGAGGCGGCGAGGCCGAGGCCGAGAATCCAGGCGAAATACCACATGGCGCGTTCACTCCTGTCCGGATCAATAGGCCGAATGGCCGGCGTCCTCGACGCTCTTCTCGGTGACCTTGCCCCACAGCACGCTGTAGACCCAGGCGGTGTAGGCCAGGATCAGCGGCATGAAGATCACCGTCGCCAGCAGCATGTTGCGCAGCGTGGCGCGGCTCGACGAGGCATCGAACACCGCGAGCGAATGGCCGGGATTACTGCTCGAGGGCAGCAGGATCGGGAACATCGCGACGCCGACCGTCGCCACGATCATGGCGACGCCGAGCTTGGAGGCGAGGAAGGTCAGCCCCTCCCACCGCGCCCGGAAGCCGATCGCCGCCAGCAGCGGCGCCACGACGCCGAGCGCCGGCACCGCCCAGAGCGCGGGATGCGCCCGGAAATTCGCAAGCCAGGCGGCGGGATCGGCGACGACGGTCTTGAGCAGCGGATTCGACGGCCCGTCCCAGACGATCGGCGAGGTCACGCGATAGCCGCCGAGCAGCCCGAGCCAGACCAGCACCCCGCCGCCCGCGAACAGCAGGGCCGTCAGGAACGCCGCCATCGTGCCGAAATCGCGGGCCCGGCCGGCGACGGCCCCGTCGGCCTTGAAGGTCAGCCAGGCGGCGCCATGCATCGTCAGCATCGCCAGCGAGACCAGCCCGCAATACAAGGCGAGCGGATTGAGCAGGCCGAAGAGATTGCCCTCGTAGATCGGCCGCAGATCCGGCGTGAAATGGAAGGGCACGCCCTGCAGCGTGTTGCCGACCGCGACGCCGAAGATCAGCGAGGGAACCGCGCCGCCGATGAACAGCGCCCAGTCCCAACGCGCGCGCCAGGCCGGATCGGGCTTCTTGGAGCGGTATTTGAAGCCGACGGGCCTGAGGATCAGCGCGCACAGCACCAGGAACATCGCGAGGTAGAAGCCCGAGAAGCTCATCGCGTAGAGCGCCGGCCAGGCCGCGAAGATCGCGCCGCCGCCCAGGATGAACCAAACCTGGTTGCCCTCCCAGACCGGGCCGATCGTGTTGATCGCCACCCGCCGCTCGATGTCTTCCTTCGCGACGAAGGGCAGGAGCGTGCCCACACCCATGTCGAAGCCGTCCATCACGGCGAACCCGATCAGCAGGACGCCGAGCAGCACCCACCAGACCAGCCGCAGCGTTTCATAGGAGAAGAGAAAGTCGATCATCATCGTGATCCTTGGCTTGGCGTCCGGTCACTCGGCGGGATAGGGCGCGACGGCGTGCGGCCCCGGCTGCCCCGGTCGCCTCGGCCGCAGCCCCTCGACCACATCGGCGACATCGGGCCCTTTGCGGATGGCGGCGAGCATCAGCTTGACCTCGATGACGGCGAGCGTGCCGTAGAGAAGGGTGAAGCCGGCGATGGTGAGCAGCAGGTTGTAGACGCCGAGCTCGGAGGTCGCGAGGAAGGTCGGCAGCACGCCCTCGATGATCCAGGGTTGGCGTCCGAACTCGGCGACGAACCAGCCGACCTCGATCGCGATCCAGGGTAGCGGCATCGCCAGCAGCGCCATGCGGAACAGCCAGCGCGACGCTTCCGACTCGCGGATGGTGTGCCAGAGCGAGACCGCGAAGACACCGAGCAGGATGAAGGCGCACAGCACCATCAGGCGGAAACCGAAGAACAGCCAGGGCACGCCCGGCACGGTCGACCAGGCGGCGTCCTTGATGTGCTGCTCGGTCGCCTGCCGTGGATCGGCGACGAATTGCTTCAACAGCAGCGCGTAGCCGAGATCATGCGAGGAGGCCTTGAAGGCCGCGCGGGCGACGCCGTCATTGCGATCAGCCTTCATCTTCTCCAGCGCGTCATAGGCGACGAGCCCGTCGCGGATGCGCGCCTCGGCCCGCTGCACCAGCTCGTTGATGCCGGGGATCGGCGTATCGACCGAGCGCGTGCCGATAAGCCCCATCACCCAGGGGATATGGATGGCGAAATGGGTCTTGCGATCGGTAAGGCTGGGGATGCCGATGGCGGTGAAGGAGGCCGGGGCCGGCTCGGTCTCCCACATCGCCTCGATCGCGGCGAGCTTCATCTTCTGGTTGTCGGTAAGCGCATAGCCGCTCTCGTCGCCCAGCACGATGACCGAGAGCGCCGAGGCGAGGCCGAAGGCCGATGCGATGACGAAGGAGCGCTTGGCGAGCTGCACATGCCGGCCGCGCAGCATGTACCAGCCGGAGACGCCGAGCACGAAGGTGGCGGCGCAGACATAGCCGGCCGAGACGGTGTGCACGAACTTCGCCTGCGCGACGGGGTTGAAGATCACCGCCATGAAGTCGGTGACTTCCATGCGCATCGTGTCGGGGTTGAAGGCCGCGCCGACCGGGTTCTGCATCCAGCCATTGGCGATGAGGATCCACAGCGCCGAGAAGTTCGTGCCCAGCGCCATCAGCCAGGTCACGATCAGATGGGCGCGCGGCGAGAGCCTGTCCCAGCCGAAGAAGAACAGGCCGACGAAGGTCGCCTCGAGGAAGAAGGCCATCAGGCCCTCGATCGCCAGCGGCGCCCCGAACACGTCGCCGACATAATGCGAGTAATAGGCCCAGTTCATCCCGAACTGGAATTCCATGGTGATGCCGGTCGCGACGCCGAGCGCGAAGTTGATGCCGAACAGCACCCCCCAGAACTTCGTCATGTCGCGCCAGATCGGCCGGCGGGTCATGACATAGACCGTCTCCATCATCGCGATCAGGATGGAGAGGCCGAGCGTCAGCGGCACGAAGAGGAAATGATAGAGGGCCGTCAGCGCGAACTGCAGGCGGGATAAATCGACGAGGAGCGGATCGACCATGGCATCATCCTTTCGGGACGCTCTCTTGTAGCCGCACTCCCCGTCGAGCCTCTTGATCTGGATCAAGCGGGCGCGCCCGGCGTCGTGCGAAAGAAAGCTCATGGAGCAGCCCGTCACCCCGGAAGATCGGCCTGACCGTCGCGGCGGAAGCCATGACGCCTTCGCGGCGCTCGCCCGGGCGCGGCGTCTCGGCAGCGCAGGGCTCGGCCGCCTGCTCAGCTGGCAGCTCGCCCGCACCGCGCTGCGCCTCGCCGCCGCGGCGTCGATGGCCGTGCTCTTCGGCAAGCTGATCATGGAGCAGCCATTCGAGACCTCGCTCCTGATTGCGCTGGCGATCTCCGTGCCGGGCGCCGCCGTCGCCGGCCTGATGGCCGATCGTGCGCAGGCACGGGCCGAGACGGAGGTTTCGACGGCACTGCGCGACGCCGCCATCGAAAGGCTGCAAGCGATGCCGGCAGGCCGGCTGCGCTCGCTCGCGGCCGGCAGCGTCACGGTCGGCCTCCAGCGCCATCCCGAGGCGGTGGCGGGCCTCGTCATCGGTCACCGTGCCGCCAGCCTGATGATGGCGATCGGTCCGCTCATGGCGGCGGTCGCGCTCGCCGTCGTCTCCTGGCAGGCGGCCTTGCTCGTTCTCGTCCTGACGCCGGTGATGATCCTGTTCTTCGCGCTGGTCGGCGAGACCATCCGCAGCCGGGCCGACGCGCAGG
>NZ_JBFRDQ010000057.1:0-21665 GCF_052113865.1 Allobosea sp. TAB14
GCGTCAAGCTGCTGGAGAGCTTCAAGCCCGACCTGATGTATCTCTCGACCACCGACTATGTGCAGCACAAGGCCGCGCCGGGCTCCGAGATGGCGGACTCGTTCTACGCCATGTTCGACGGTTACGTCGGCAAGCTCGATGCGCTCGGCTGCACGCTGGTCATCACCGCCGATCACGGCATGAACGACAAGCACCTCGCCAATGGAGAGCCGGATGTCGTCTATCTCCAGAGCCTGATGGACGAGTGGTATGGCAAGGGCACGATGCGCGTGATCCTGCCGATCACCGACCCCTATGTCGTCCATCACGGCGCGCTCGGCTCCTTCGCCACGGTCTATCTGCCCGATGGCGCCAGTCAGGAAGAGGTCGCGGCCCGCATCTCCGGACTCGACGGCATCGCCCTGGCGGTGATCTCGGCGGAAGCCTGCGAGCGCTTCGAACTGCCGGCAGACCGGATCGGCGATGTCGTGGTCGTCTCGACCCGCCAGAAGGTGATCGGCACCTCGCCGGACCGGCACGATCTCTCGGGCCTCACGGAGCCGCTGCGCTCGCATGGCGGCATCACCGAGCAGCGCGTGCCGATGATCGCCAACCGGCCGATCACGGTGCCGCAGGGCCGCATCCTCCGCAATTTCGACGTCTTCGACGTCGCCCTGAACCTGGTGAACTGAGATGAACGCGACGGTGAAGCCGCCGGTGCGGCGCGAGGCGATGCGCATCGCCGGCAAGCTGGTCACGACCGACGACATGGTCGAGGTCAGGAACCCCTATGACGACAGCGTCGTCGGGCTGATCCCCGCGGCCCGGCCCGAGCATGTCCGCGAGGCCTTCGCCAAGGCCAAGGCCTTCAAGCCGACGCTCTCGCGCTACGAGCGCCAGCAGATCCTGCAGAAGACCGCCGAACTGCTGCGCGACCGCAAGGAGCTCTTCGCGAAGCTGATCACGGCGGAAGCCGGCCTGTGCTGGAAGGACTCGCTCTATGAGGCCAGCCGCGCCTATGACGTCTGGTCTTTCGCGGCGCAGCTCACCATCAAGGATGATGGCGAGATGTTCTCCTGCGACATCTCGCCGAACGGCAAGGCGCGCAAGATCTTCACCACGCGCCAGCCGCTGCTCGGTGTGATCTCGGCGATCACCCCGTTCAACCACCCGCTCAACATGGTCAGCCACAAGCTGGCTCCGGCGATCGCGACCAATAATCGTCTCGTGCTCAAGCCGACCGAGTTGACGCCGCTGACCGCGCTGGCGCTGGCCGACGTGCTCTATGAAGCCGGCTTGCCGCCCGAGATGCTCTCGGTCGTCACCGGCAACCCCTCGACCATGGGCGATGCGATGATCACCGATCCCGACGCGGATCTGGTGACCTTCACCGGCTCGGTCCGCGTCGGCAAGCACATCGCCAATACCGCGGGCTACAAGCGCATCGTGCTGGAGCTCGGCGGCAACGATCCGCTGATCGTCATGGAGGATGCCGATCTCGACAAGGCTGCCGAACTCGCCGTCACCGGCGCGACCAAGAACTCGGGCCAGCGCTGCACGGCGGTGAAGCGCATCCTGGTGGTCGAGAGCGTCGCCGACGCCTTCGCCAAGCTCGTCGTCGAAAAGGCGAAGAAGCTGAAATGCGGCGATCCGATGGATCCGAATACCGATGTCGGCTGCGTCATCAACGCCCGCTCGGCCGCGCTCTTCCAGGCCCGCGTCGACGACGCCGTCAGCAAGGGCGCCGAGGTGCTCCACGGCAAGCGGGCGGAAGGGGCGCTGTTCCACCCGACCGTGGTCGACAAGATCCCCCATACCTGCGAGCTCGTCCATGAGGAAACCTTCGGCCCGGTGATCCCGATCRTCCGCGTGCCCGACGACATCGTGCAGGTGATCGCGATCTCGAACTCGACCGCCTATGGTCTCTCCTCCGGCATCTGCACCAACCGCTACGATTACATCCAGCGCTTTGTCGCCGATCTCGAGGTCGGCACCGTCAATCTCTGGGAAGTCCCGGGCTACCGGATCGAGATGTCCCCCTTCGGCGGCATCAAGGATTCCGGCCTCGGCTACAAGGAGGGCGTCGTCGAGGCCATGAAATCCTTCACCAACGTCAAGACCTGGTCCATGCCCTGGACCGCGTGAACAAGAAAAGCCAGCGCAGGCGGAGCGATCCGCCTGCGTTTTTGCATATCAGGGGAAGAAAACGTCCGAAGAGCGTTCAAACTGATCATAAAGAGGGGATGAGAACATGAAGAACTGGCTTGCTTCCTGCGTCATCGCTGCCTTTGCACTGGCGCTTCCGGGCGTCGCTCACGCGCAGAAGACGAAGGTGACGATCTACACCGCGCTGGAGAACGACCAGCTCGCGCCCTTCAAATCCTCGATCGAGAAGGCCGTACCCGAGGCCGAGGTCGTCTGGGTCCGCGACTCCACCGGCGTCATCACCGCCCGCTTCCTCGCCGAGAAGGACAATCCCCGCGCCGACATGGTGATGGGCCTGGCGGCGTCGAGCCTCCTGATGTTCGAGAAGGCCGGCCTGCTCGAAACCTACAAGCCCGCCGGGGCCGATGCCCTGAAGCCGGTCTTCCGCGATCCCAACAGCCCCTATACCTGGACCGGCATGGACGCCTATCTCGGCGTCGTCTGCTATAATACCGCCGAGGCCAAGGGCGTCCCCGTCCCGACCTCCTGGAAGGACCTGCTCAACCCGGCCTTCAAGGGCAAGATCGTGATGCCGCATCCGGCTTCGTCGGGCACCGGCTACCTGATGGTCGCTGGCTGGCTGCAGAGCATGGGCGAGGCCG
Organism: Allobosea sp. TAB14; assembly: GCF_052113865.1. Lineage (NCBI taxonomy): Bacteria > Pseudomonadati > Pseudomonadota > Alphaproteobacteria > Hyphomicrobiales > Alloboseaceae > Allobosea > Allobosea sp. TAB14. Next base: position 2,787 of record NZ_JBFRDQ010000057.1, read on the forward strand.
AAGGCTGGAAGTTCATGGACGGGCTGCACGAGAATATCGGCGCCTACCTGCATTCGGGCTCGGCCCCTTGCGTCCAGGCGGCGCGCGGCGAGCGCACGATCGGGCTGGCGCTCGACATGCGCGGCGCTTCCGAGAAGAGCAAGGGCGCGCCGATCGAGGTCGTGATCCCGAAGGAGGGCGTGGGCTGGGAGATGGAAGCCAGCGCCATCGTCAAGGGCTCGAAGAACCTCGCGCTCGCCAAGAAGATCGCCGACTGGTCGACCACGAAGGACGCCAACGAGCTACTCCAAGACCTATGCGATCGTGGCCGCGCCCGGCGTCGAGAACAAGCCGGCGAACTACCCCGCCAATGCCGAGGCGGGGATGATCAAGAACGATCTCGGCTGGATGGCCGATAACCGCGAACGGGTGCTTGCCGAGTGGTCGAAGCGTTACGAGTCGAAGGCTGCGCCGAAGAACTGAGCCTCTGCCATGCCGCCGGCCGCGTGGGCGGCCGGCGGCATGATCCGTGCAAGACGCAAGAGAAGTCCCGCCGCTCTTCGCGGGACGGATCTCTGTCCGTTCAGATGAAGGCCGGCATGATGTCCAGCAATACGACACCCTTCCTCTCCATCCGCCAGGTCGCCAAGAATTTCGGCGCGTTCAAGGCGTTGCGCGACATCAACCTCGATATTCATCGCGGCGAATTCGTCTGCTTCCTCGGCCCGTCCGGCTGCGGCAAGACCACCTTGCTGCGGGCGGTCGCCGGGCTGGATCTTCAGGACAGCGGCACGATCCATATGGGCGGGCGCGACGTCTCGCATGCCAGCCCCTCCGAGCGCGATTTCGGCATCGTCTTCCAGTCCTATGCGCTCTTCCCCAATCTCACCGTCGCCGACAACGTGGGCTACGGGCTGGTCAACCGCCGCCGCTCCCGCGACGAGATCAGCAAGCGCGTGAGCGAGCTTCTCGCCCTCGTCGGCTTGCCGGAACAGGGCAGGAAATATCCGGTCCAGCTCTCGGGCGGCCAGCAGCAGCGCGTGGCATTGGCGCGGGCTCTCGCCACTTCGCCGGAACTGCTGCTGCTCGACGAGCCGCTTTCGGCGCTGGATGCCAAGGTGCGGGTGCGCCTGCGCGACGAGATGCGCTCGCTGCAGCAGCGGCTCGGCGTGACCACGATCATGGTGACCCATGATCAGGAGGAGGCCTTGGCAATGGCCGACCGTATCGTCGTGATGCGGGACGGCGCGGTCGAGCAGGTCGGCTCGCCCGARGAGATCTACCGGCGCCCCGCSACGCCCTTCGTCGCCGAYTTCGTCGGGCACATGACCTTCATGGAYGCGATCGTGACCGGTCCGGGCMRGGTCCGYGTCGACGAGCTCGACCTSSTCGTCGCCAAYGCAGCGCCCTTCGCGGTGGGCACGCCGGTGAGGCTGGCGATGCGCCCCGAGGAGGTCCGCACCCGCAGCATCGGCGCGGACACGCCGAACCGCTTCGAGGCGACGATCGGGGACCTTGCCTTCCTCGGCTCCTATTGCCGGGCGCATCTCCAGCCGACGAGCTCGCGCGCGACCAGCATCGCCGCCGATTTCTCGACCAATGCGATGCGTGATCTCGGCATCGTTCCCGGACAGGTTCGCGCCGTCGCCTTTCCGCCCGAGGCGCTGCACGTCTTTGCCGGGGACGGACGATGAGCGATCTGGCACAGCCCCTGCCGATGACCGATTCGCCCGTGAAAGTCGCGCCGCTGCGGATCAGCGAGCGCCATGTCGCCGGCGCGCTCATCCTGGCGCTCTGCGCGGTGCTGGTCCTGATCATCGCGCTGCCGCTCTGGGCGCTGCTGTCCAAGAGCCTGGAGGACACGCAAGGCAAGTTCGTCGGCCTCGCCAATTTCGTCAGCTATGCGACGACGCCCTCGCTGTTCTATTCGCTGCTCAACAGCCTGCTCGTCGCCGGCGTGACCACCGTGATCGTCGTGCCGCTGGCGTTCCTCTACGCCTATGCTTTGCGCCGGAGCTGCATCCCGGCCAAGGGCGCGTTCTATGCCGCCGCGATGGTGCCGGTCTTCGCGCCTTCGCTGCTGTCCGGCCTCGCGCTGATCTACCTCTTCGGCAATCAGGGCATCCTAAAATCCCTGATGATGGGCGCTTCGCTCTATGGCCCCATCGGCATCATCGCGGCCGAAGTGCTCTACTGCTTCCCGCACGCGATGCTGATCCTCGTCACGGCGCTGGCGCTCTCGGACGGGCGCCTGCGCGAGGCGGCGGATGCGATGGGCACTTCGCGCTGGCGCATTTTCCACACGATCACCCTGCCGGGCGCGCGGTATGGCGTGATCAGCGCGACCTTCGTCGTCTTCACCCTGGTCATCACCGATTTCGGCATTCCCAAGGTCATCGGCGGCCAGTTCAGCGTGCTGGCGACCGATGCCTACCGGCAGGTCGTCGGCCAGCAGAATTTCCCGATGGGCGCGGTCGTCGGCATCATCCTGCTGGTGCCGGCCGTGCTCGCCTTCTTCGTCGACCGCGTCGTGCAGCGGCGCCAGAGCGCGATGCTCTCGGCCCGCGCCGTGCCTTATGTTCCGCGTCCGGACCGGCGCCGCGACCTCGCGCTGCTCGGCTTCGTCGGCCTGATCGCGCTCGCCATCGTCGGCCCCTACGCGGTCGCCTTCTGGGGCTCCTTCGTCAAATACTGGCCCTATAACCTGTCGCTGACGCTGAGCAATTACGACTTCGCCCAGGTCGAGCCGGACGGCTGGGGCACCTATGCCAACTCGCTGATGCTGGCCTCGCTGACGGCGGTGATCGGCACGGCGCTGATCTTCACCGGCGCCTATCTGATCGAGAAGGTGAAGCTCTTCCCGCGCCTGCGCGCCTTCGCCCAGTTCCTGGCGATGCTGCCGATGGCGGTGCCCGGCCTCGTGCTCGGCCTCGGCTATGTCTTCTTCTACAATGCCGGCTGGAACCCGCTCGGCTTCCTCTACGGGACGCTGACGATCCTGGTGATCAACACCGTCGCGCATTTCTACACGGTCGGGCACATCACGGCGCTGACCAGCCTGAAGCAGCTCGACGGCGAGTTCGAGTCGGTCTCGGCCTCGCTCAAGGTGCCGTTCTGGTCGACCTTCCGCCGCGTGACCGCGCCGATCTGCCTGCCGGCGATCCTCGACATCGCCGTCTATGTCTTCGTCAACGCGCTGACCACGGTCTCCGCCGTGATCTTCCTCTATGGAGCAGACACCAAGCTCGCCTCGATCGCGATCGTCCATATGGACGAGGCCGGCGCCATGGCTTCCGCAGCGGGCATGGCGAGCATCATCATGGTCACCGCCATCGCGGTGAAGCTCGCTCATGTCGGCCTCGACCAACTGGTCTTCGGCCGCTTGCAGCAATGGCGCCAGCGCTAGGATGCCGAGCATGCGCCTGGGCGTGATCGCCGATGTCCATGGAAACCTGCTCGCGCTCGAAGCCGTGCTCGCGAGGCTCGACGAGATGTCCGTCGATCGCCTCATCAATCTCGGCGATTGCGCTTCCGGACCGCTCTGGCCGGCCGAGTCCGTCGCGCTGCTGCGTTCGCGCGACATGAGCCACGTCCGGGGCAATCACGACCGGGCTCTCGGCGCGGCCTCGCCCGAGGGACTGGGGGCATCCGATGGCTATGCCTGGCGCGTGCTCGATCCGCAGGCGCGTGGCTGGCTGGCGGGCCTGCCGGTCGAGGCCATGGTCGAAGGGGCGCTCTGCTTCCATGCAACCCCCGACCATGACGAAACCTACCTGATGGAAGAGGTGTATGATGGCCGTCTCGTGCCTTCGTCGATCGCGGCGATCGAACAGCGCCTCAAGGGACGGACGGCGCCGCTGATGCTCTGTGGGCACAGCCATCTGCCGCGCGCTGCGCGGCTGAGTTCCGGTGCGATCGTGCTCAATCCCGGCAGCGTCGGGAATCCGGCCTATGACGACACGAACCCGACCCATGTTTCCGAAAGCGGCATGCCTCATGCCCGCTTTGCCGTCGTGACGCTCGGCGAGGAGATCGCGATCGAACATCACCTCGCGATCTACGATTGGGAGCTCTCGGCCAAACGAGCAGAGGCGAATGGACGCGCCGACTGGGCGCACGCCTTGCGAACCGGGACAGCGCTTCCGTAGCACGGCGCGCTCAACCGCGCAGGGATCGTGCCAGCGCGAAGAAGGCCTGGATCGCCTTGCTGTTGCGGCGCTCGTGCAGGCAGATCAGCTTCTCGTGCATCTTGAGCGGCGGCCCGTCGAGCGGAATGCGGACGAGCCGCGGATCGTCCTCGCCGAACTCGGCCGCCGAGACGAAGCCGATCCCGCCGCCGGCCGCCACGATGGCGCGCACCGCCTCGCGGCCCTCGGCCTCGATCGCATAAGCGAGCATGACGCCCTGCTCCGCCGCACGCTGTTCCAGCAATTGCCGCGTGCGCGATCCGCGCTCGCGCATGACGAGCGGCCAGCTTGCCAGCTCTTGCAAGGAGAGCGTTGCACGGGCCGCCGCCGGATGCCCCTTCGCGGCAAAGGCGATGATCGGTGAGACGTTCAGCGGCAGCACCGCGAAGGGCCGTTCGTCGCCGAGCTCACCCAGAACGCCGATCTCGGCATCGTAGCCGATCAGCGTTTCGACGATGCTGCCGGTGTTGCCTTGCGCGATCGAGACCTGGATGCCGGGATGGCGCTCGCGGAAGGCGGTGAGCACGTCGAGCACATGATGCACGGAATCCGCGACGATCCTGAGCGCGCCGGTCCGCAGCGAACGCTCCTCCTGCAACAGCTCCAGCGCCTCACCCTCGGCACCGAACAGGCGATGCGTGACAGCCAGCAATCTTTGCCCTGCTGCTGTCAGCACGATCTGGCGATGACGGCGGCTGAACAGGGCGACGTCGTATTCCTCTTCCAGCTTGCGGACCTGATCCGAAATCGCGGGCTGGGTGAGGTTGAGCGCAAGTGCAGCCTTCGAGAAGCCGCCGGACAACGCGACCTGATGGAAGGCACGGAGCTGAACGTAGCGCATGGCGGGCGGAGCCTCGAAAAGCCGACGCGGAATGATATCGCYGAAATTTATACTAGGATATGAAATAGCGATTTTTCAGATTGATGGAACGAAGGCATTCTGAGCCTCGACAGCGCCCGACAGGCGCGAACCGAGGCCTTTGCCATGCGCGCCGAAACCGCCGCCATCATCCATACCGAGGGCGAATCCAACACCTCCGTGGCGCGCGGCGACTGGTCGGCCGGGATCGGCGATGCCGGAACCCGCGAACTGCTGGCGCGCGATTCCGCAGCCTTCCTGCACCAGAGCCTGTCGAGCCCCTGCCTCACCGCCATCGCCAAGGCCGAGGGCATCTGGATCGAGGACACGATGGGGCGCCGCTACATGGATTTCCATGGCAACAGCGTGCACCACATCGGCTATGGCCATCCGCGCCTGAAGGAGGCGATCAAGGCACAGCTCGACGAGCTCTGCTTTGCGCCGCGGCGCTTTACCTGCGAGCCGGCGGTCGAGCTTGCCGAGACTCTCGGGCGGCTGGCGCCGGGCGATCTCGGCAAGGTGCTCTTCACCACCGGCGGCTCCGACGCCATCGAGGTCGCGCTCAGGCTCGCCCGCGCCGCGACCGGCCGCTTCAAGACGCTGTCCTTCTGGGACGCCTTCCATGGTGCCGGCTTCGGCGCCTCCAGCGTCGGCGGCGAGGCGACCTTCCGCTCCGGCATCGCCGGGCCGCTTCTGCCGGGAGCCGAGCATGTCGCGCCTTGGGCGAACCATCATTGCGCCTATGGCCACAACAGCCTCGAGGATTCGGCACGCGCCTGTGCCAGCATGATCTCCTAYGTGCTGGGCCGGGAGGGCGATTTCGCGGCGCTCGTCGCGGAGCCGATGCGGGCGACGCCCAATCCGCCGGCGCCAGGCTTCTGGAAGCAGATCCGCGAAGCGTGTGATCGCCACGGCACACTCCTGATCTTCGACGAGATCCCGACGGGGCTGGGCAAGACCGGCCGCTTCTTCACATGCGAACATGACGGGGTGACGCCTGACATCCTCGTCCTCGGCAAGGCGCTGGGCGGCGGCATTCTCCCGATCGCCGCTGCGATCGCCCGGCGCGACCTCGATGTCGCCGGCGACTATGCGATCGGTCACTATACCCATGAAAAGAACCCGGTGACGACGCGCGCGGCGCTGACCACGATCGCGATCATCCGCGAGGAAGGATTGCCGGAGCGCGCGGCCGAGCTCGGCGGCGAGGCGATGCAGCGCCTGCGCACGTTCGCCGAGAGCTCGCGCCATGTCGGCGACGTGCGTGGACGCGGGCTCATGTTCGGCGTCGAGATCGTGGCCGACAAAGACGACATGGCGCCGGACAACGCGCTCGCCGAGCGGGTCTATTATCGCTGCCTCGAGGCCGGGCTCAGTTTCAAGATCAGCCAGGGCAATGTGCTGACGCTGTCGCCGCCGCTGGTCATCGCGCAGTCCGATCTCGAGCGGGCGCTTGGCATCGTCGAGACGGCGATCGCCGCGGGCTGAGCCACGCATTCTCCCCACGAAAGCCAGGGATGCAGCCGTTGAAGGCCGTCAGGACGGACCGCGAATTGGAATGCCCGGATATCGATGCCGGCCTCAGGGCGCGCGGCGTCGAGCTCGTCACCTTGCCGGACGGGATCCCTGAGGCCGAGCTGATCGAAGCCATCGTCGACGCCGATCTGCTGTTGATGTGCTACACGCCGATCACCGCGCGCGTCATCGCCGCCGCGCCGAAGCTGAAGGGMATCGTCAAATACGGCGTCGGCATCGATGCGATCGAYATYCCCGCSGCMAKCGCGCGYGGSATMCCGGTSGTCAAYGTKCCYGAATATGCSGAGGAGACSGTCGCSGAGGGCGCYTTCGCCCTGAYGATCGCGCTGGCSAAGCGCCTGCCGGAAATCGGCCGGGCCGTCCAAAGCGAAGGCTGGATCTGGCCGGCCGAGCGGTGGCTCGGCCGGGACATCGCCGGCGCGACGCTGGGCTTGGTCGGCACCGGCAAGATCGGGCGCAGCATGGCACGGATGGCGGGGCAGGGGTTCCGTGCGCGCGTCCTCGGCTACGATCCGCATGTCGATGCACAGACCATGGCTGCCGCCGGAATCGAGAAGGTCGACGACCTCCACGCGATGCTCAGGCAATGCGATCTGATCTCGCTGCATAGCGTCCTGAACGACGCGACCCGCCACATTATCGGCCGAGACGAGCTTGCTTGCCTCAAGCCCGATGCGATCCTCGTCAATGTCTCGCGCGGCGCGCTGATCGACGAGGCGGCGCTGGTCAAGGCGGTGCTGGCGGGCAAGCTCGGCGGCGTCGGGCTCGACGTCTACAGCCAGGAGCCGCTCGCCCGTTCCGGCCATCCGCTAAGCCCGCTCTTCGGCCGCGACGACGTCATCCTGTTCCCGCACCTGACCTTCTTCACGGTCGAGGCGATGCGGCGGCTATCGGACGACACGCTGGCGCGCTGCTTCGAGATCCTCGACGGCAAGCCGGTCCAGATCCGCTCGCGTGATCCGCGCCTGCGGGCGCAGACGCGGAACGTCGCCCTCGCGTGAGCGGGTGTTATTCCAGGGCAGGCCGAGCGATCTCAAAGCCGCGCCGTCATCCCGGGTTTGCCTCGGGGTCCGTCGGAGGGCGCAGAGCCTTGCGATGGATCCCGGATCGGCGCTGCTGCGCAGCTTGTCCGGGATGACGGTGTGATTCTGAGGAGAAAGCGTCGGTCTTAGCGGAAGATCACCGTGCGGCGGCCGGCCAGCATCACCCGGCGCTCGATATGGAGCCTGAGCGCCCGCGCCAGCACGACCGCCTCGATATCGCGCCCGGCACTGACCAGATCGTCCGGCGTCAGCGAGTGGTCGGCGCGGCCAACGTCCTGGTCGATGATCGGGCCTTCGTCGAGATCGGAGGTCACATAATGCGCGGTGGCTCCGATCAGCTTCACGCCGCGATCATAGGCCTGATGGTAGGGCTTCGCGCCCTTGAAGCTCGGCAGGAAGGAGTGGTGGATGTTGATCGCCCGCCCGTCGAGCGCGCGGCAGAGGTCGTTCGAGAGCACCTGCATGTAGCGGGCGAGCACGACTAGCGAGGAGTTCGTCTCCGCGACGATCTCGAGCAGGCGCGCCTCCTGCTCCGCCTTGGTCGCGGGCGTGACCGGCAGGTAGTGGAAGGGGATGCCGTAGCTCTTGGCCAGCGCTTCGAAATCGCGGTGATTGGAGACGATCGCCGGGATTTCGATGTTGAGATTGCCGGTCGCCTGCCGGAATAGCAGGTCGTTCAGGCAATGGCCGAAACGCGAGACCATCAGCAGGATTCGCGCCGGGGCGGCGGCATCGATCGCGTCCCAATCCATCCGGAAGGTGCCGGCGATGCCGTCGAACTCGCGCTTGAATCTGCCTTCGTCGAAGCGATCACCCGCCGCAAAGGCGACACGCATGAAGAAGCGGGCGTCGCGCGGATCACTGAACTGCGCGCTTTCCAGGATGTTGCAGCCATGGCGGTAAAGCACGCCGCTGACGGCGTGGACGATGCCGGGCCGGTCCTCGCAGGAAAGGGTGAGGATACGGGCGGGCTTCTGCACGGCGATGTCGCGGGGAATGCTGAGCGAGAGCGGCGCAAGGTCGGTCATGGCCGCGCGCCTCACGCCGGCTTGCGATCGAGAGGCGCCGCGAGGCTGGCCGTGACGGCGACGGCCGTCCCTGCCAGATCGATCGTCCATTTGCGGGCATCGAGCCAGGCTTGATCGATCGGTTCGTGGCTTTCGGCCCAGCCGAGCGCGACGATTCCATCGACAGTCGCACCGAAGGCCGCCGAGGTGATCTCGCCGACGGGCCTGCCGTCGGCCAGGACCGCCTCGCCGCCCCAAGCCATCTGGCCGGTCGGACGTGGGCCGATGAGCGCGACGAGCCTTTTGGTGCGTGGCGCGGCCTTGGCAGCGACAAGGGCTTCGCGGCCCATGAATTCGCCCTTGTTCAGATTCACGGCAAAGCCGAGACCGGCCTCGTAGGGGTTGATATCGGGCGTCAGCTCGCGTCCCCAGGCGCGAAAACCTTTCTCGATGCGCAGTGAATCGACGGCGTAGTAGCCGACATCCATGAGGCCGAGATCGGCCCCGGCCTTGTGGAGCGCGTCATAGATCGCCGCTGTGAACTCGACGGGAACGTACAGCTCGAAGCCCTCACCGAGATAGGAACGGCGGCACGCCCAGCTCGTGGCATAACCGATCGTGATCTTGCGGATGGCATTGGCCGGGAAATCGGCGAAGTCGAAGGAGGTCGGCGAGAGACGGGCCAGGATCTCCGCCGCATTCGGCCCGGCAAGCGAGAGCACGGCATAGGCCGAGGTCACGTCCGTCAGCGTCGCGCCCTCCGGGAGCTGGCGCCTGATCCARTGCGCGTCGCGCGTCGCCTGKGCGGTGCCGGTCAGSAGMAGRTAGGTGTCSGGYGCAATSCGGGCSGCCGTSAGGTCGCTTTCGAARGTGCCGCGCGCGTTCAGGAGAGCGGTGTAGACGGAGGTGCCCACGGGCACTGCAACGTCGTTGGCGGCCAGACGCTGCAGCGCAGCCTCGGCCTTTGGCCCCTGCAGCAGGAACTTGGCGAAGCTCGACATGTCGACGATCCCGGCCGCCTCGCGGCAGGCGCGATGCTCGGCTGAGACCGTCTCAAACCAGTTCTGCGGACCGAAGGAATAGCCGATCGTGCGCTCCTCCTCGGAGCGGGCAAAGTAGTTCGCGCGCTCCCAGCCCATCTTCGAGCCGAAGACGGCGCCCTTGGCCGCCAGGCGATCGTAGAGCGGCGAGCGCCGGAAGGGCCTTGCCGTGTCGAGCTCGCGGTTCGGCCAGGGCATGGCATAGTGAAGGCCGAGCGTCTCCTTGATACGGTCCCTCAGCCAGGCCGGGTTGTTGTTGAAATCCGCGAAGCGGCGAATGTCGACCGGCCAGAGATCGCTGGTCGCCTCGCCCTCGACGATCCATTCCGCGAGCGCCCGGCCGGCGCCGCCGGCCGAGGCGATGCCCATCGAGTTGAAGCCGGCCCCGACATAGACGCCGGCCACTTCCGGCGCCTCGCCGAGCAGAAAGTTGTTGTCGGGCGTGAAGCTCTCGGGACCGTTGAGGAAGGTCTTGATCTCGGCTGTCTCCAGCGCCGGCACGCGCTCCAGCGCGTTCTCCATCAGGATGCCGAACTGGTCCCAATCGTCGGGCAGGAGCTGGAACTCGAACGGGTGGGGGATGCCGTCCATGCCCCAGGGCTTCGCGTCCGGCTCGAACCCGCCCATCACGAGCCCGCCGACCTCCTCCTTGAAATAGATATAGCCGTCGGGATCGCGCATCACCGGCAGGTCCGGCGAGACGCCCGCGATCTTGCCGGTGACGATGTACATATGCTCGGCCGAATGCAGCGGCACCGAGACGCCGCACATCTGGCCGATGGCACGCGACCATTGCCCGGCGCAGATGACGAGAACCTCGCACTCGACCCGGCCCTGATCGGTCTGCACCGCCTTGACCCGGCCCTTCTCGGTCTCGATGCCAGTGACGCGGATGCCCTCGCGCACGGTCGCGCCGCCGCTGCGGGCGCCGCGTGCCAGCGCCTGCGTGATGTCGGAGGGGTTCGCCTTGCCGTCGCCGGGAAGCCAGACCCCGCCAAGCAGATCGTCGGTGCGCATCACCGGCCATTTGTCACCGGCCTCCTGCGGGCTGAGCTCCTCGATCTCGACGCCCTGTGCCCGCGCCGCCGAGATCGTCCGGCGCAACTGCGTCATGCGCTCCGGCGTCCGGGCGACGGAAACCGAACCGCAGCGTTTCCACCCGGTCGCGAGCCCGGTTTCGTTCTCCAGCGAGGCGTAGAGCTCGGTCGAATAGCGGATCAGGCGCGTCATGCTGGACTGGCTGCGGAGCTGCCCGACGAGGCCGGCCGCATGCCAGGTCGTGCCGGAGGAGAGGCGCCCCTGCTCAAGCAGCAGCACGTCGCGCCAGCCGAGCTTGGTCAGGTGATAGGCGACCGAGCAGCCGATGATGCCGCCGCCGATGATGACGACACGGGATTGGGTGGGAATGGACATGAGCGCCTCCGCGATGAAGGCAGCCTATCGCGCCAAAACACAAAAAACAACAAAAACCACAAAAACGGTCAAATTATCCGACAAGCACGCGAACCCTGTTTTCGGCCAGCTTTGCGCCGATCGTCTCCGGCGGAAGCCGATCGACCAGCAATGCAGCGCAACGCTCTTCGCCCTCGATCCGACTGGGCAAAACCAGCCCGAACTTGCTGCTGTCGGCCATGAGAAAGCCCTGCTCCGCTGCGTGCAGAAGCGCACCCCGGATCGCCGCTCCGGCGCGGTTGTAGTCGGTGAGCCGACCTTCCACGTCGACCCCTCCGACGCTGACAAAGGAAAGGTCTGCCGAGAGGCGAGCAATCGCCCGCAGGGCCTCGGAACCTGAGGTGGCGTCCTCATTGCGGTCGAACTCGCCGCCGATCAGAAAGACCCGGGCCCCCGGCAAGCGGCTGACCAACCGCGCGTTCTCCAGGGACGTCGTGTGGACCACCAGCCTCTTGCGGTCCGATCTGGCCAGCGCGCGGGCTACGGCTTCGGTCGTCGTGCCGGAATCGAGCAGGATCGTCATGCCGTCGCCGAGCATCGAGGCCGCCAGGCTGGCGATCCGTTCCTTGCCCTCGCGATTCACGGACCGGCGGCTCGCGAACGATGCTTCCGAGCGCTCATTGCGAATGGCTCCGCCATGAACGATCGACAGCCGTCCGTCTGCGGACAAGACCTTGAGATCGCGCCGGATGGTTTCGCGCGAAACCTCAAGCGATCGGGCAAGCTCCTCGACAGTGACGGATTCCAGCCGATCGAGGTCGTCCAGGATGGCGCGATGCCGTCGCGCTGCGATATCGCGTGTCATGCAAACGAGACCAAAAGTCCGATCCAGCGGATGAATTCAATCGGCATATGCCCGCGACGGGCGCTTGGCAATCGAGCTCGCTCGGCCACTGGCACAGCGGGAACAAGCCTCTTCTGGCAGGATCAGGAGCCCAGATTCGCCATCGACCTCCAGTGTCCCGCCAGTGACAGGACGATCGCACAGAGCGCGGCGCCGTTCGGAGTGTCGGCCGCCCAAAGCATTCGTCTGCTCCGCTCCTGCTTCCCGCGAGGGTTTCCAGATATGTAAGGCCGATCTCTTCGCGGCTGCGCGGCTCGGTCCAAGCCGCATATTCGCTCGTCAGCGGCCGCTGCATGGGGATCGGCGGATCCGGTTGCTCGAACGGGATTGGGCGACTGGCGCGCAAGCAGGCCGGAGTTTGCATCGCGGCCCGTTCGCAAACTGTCCGGTGAGATCAACGTCGACCGTTCTGTCGCGGAATCGAACCTAAGATGGCTGCGGGGTCGTTGGTGGCCAGTCCAAACGATCGATGCTATTGGAGGCGGTCTTTGCAGCTTGATCCAATTCGATGCAGCTGAACCCGCTTCTTCACGCTGAGCTTGTCACAGGTCGAAGGCAGTCAGCTCTCATCGATCTTTGGTCGACGACGGGCTTTGCTGCGGCCGTGAGCGAGGTGACCGGGCCACATCTCTACGAGTTTGGCGAACTGCCTGTCCCGACGGTCGCGATCACACTCTACGACGTCCGCCGCCACGTGTTGATCGAAGATGGCCGGATCCGGCGCGACGGGCCCGTTCATGCGGGGCGTTTTCGCATCGGGCAGCCGGGGCGCAGTGTCGTCGTGGATGCGGTGCCCGAGGTCGGATCTGGAAAACTGCTTCTGCTCTACCTTGGCAAAGCGCTGCTCAAGGAGGTCGGTGCCGCGCGCGGATCAGCCGCCCCGATCGCTCTGATGGACATGGCTTGGGATATCGAAGATCCGCTGCTGAAAATGTCGGCCCAGCGGCTCGTCGAAGCGAGCGACAGCGGCCAGCGGCCCAATGCGCTCTTGGCCGAGCAGATCGCCTATACGCTCGCGCTGCACCTGTCGGACCGCTACGCAGCTCCTGGCTCGCCGAAATCCGATCGTCTCCCGAGCCTGGACGAGACGATGCGCGCCCGTGTTGCAGAGTTCGTACAAGCCAACGCCAGCGCTCCGGTCACCTTGGCTGCGATGGCGCAAGTGGCTGGCATGACCCCTTCCAGCTTCATCCGAAGTTTCAAGCGCTCCACCGGCCTGACACCGCACCGCTTCGTGGTGGAACAACGCGTGCTCGCCGCCCGGCGACTGCTCGCGAACTCCAATCTGCCGATCGTCGAGATCGCCCTCGCGGTTGGCTTCTCCTCGCAGTCGCATTTCGGCGTCGCTTTTCGAGCCATAACGGGCGAGAGTCCGGCGCGCTATCGCCGCCTGCAGCGCGGGCACGGATAATTTTTCGACAAAACGGCGGACGTTGGTGTGCCGCTGGAGAATTTTCCGGCAGACGTCTCCCAACGTTTTGGAAGACCTCTCCTTCGAGCTGATCGCCCATGGAAGGCGAATGCAAGGGAGGTTACGAATGCCGACATCTTCAAGCACGATCGCGCCGGTCGAGGATACCAGCCTGACCGGCTTCTACAGGGACATGACCGTTCCCGAGAAGCGCACCTTCTGGGCCTGCGCGACGGGCTGGGCGCTCGACGGCATGGACTTCATGATCTATCCGCTGGTGATCGGCACGATCATTATGCTCTGGCAGGTCGATGCCGGCACCGCGGGTCTTGCCGGGACGGTAACCTTGCTTGCCTCAGCGCTCGGCGGCTGGGGGGCCGGCTATCTCGCCGACCGCATCGGCCGGGTCCGTACCCTGCAGCTGACGATCATCTGGTTCTCGTTCTTTTCGCTGCTCTGTGCGTTCGCGCAGAATTTCGAGCAGCTCCTCATCTACCGCGCCTTGCTGGGCCTCGGCTTTGGTGGCGAATGGGCCGCGGGTGCGGTGCTGATGGGCGAGACGATTCGCGCGCAATACCGGGGCCGGGCCGTCGGCTCGGTCCAGTCAGGTTGGGCCGTCGGCTGGGGGCTCGCCGTGCTGGCGCAGGCCGCGCTGTTCTCCCTGCTGCCGGCCGAGCAGGCCTGGCGCTGGATGTTCGCGATGGGAGCGCTGCCGGCGCTGCTGGTCCTCTATCTGCGCGCCTATGTGAAGGAGCCGGAGGTCTCGGTCGAGGCTCGCGCCAAGCTGGCCATCTCCGGCGATCGCCCGTCGATCCTCGAGATTTTCCAGGGCCCGATCCTGAAGACGACCATCCTCGCCTCGCTCGTCACCACCGGTTGCCAGGGCGGCTACTACGCCATCACCTTCTGGGTGCCGCGCTTCCTGACGACCGAACGGAAACTGTCCATCGTGAGCTCGACCGGCTATCTCTCGGCGCTCATCATCGGCTCCTTCATAGGCTACCTCGTTGGCGCGTGGTTCGYGGACAAATACGGCCGCCGCAGCCTGTTCCTGACCTTTTCGCTGGGGGCCATGGTGGTCGTCCTCGCCTATACGCAGCTCCCACTCTCGAACGAGCTGCTCTGGGTTCTCGGCTTCCCGCTCGGCTTCTTCGCCTCCGGCTATTTCTCCGGCATGGGCGCCTTCCTGACGGAACTCTATCCGACCAGGCTGCGCGGCTCCGGCCAGGGCTTCTGCTATAACTTCGGGCGTGGCGTCGGCGCGCTCTTCCCCTTCCTCGTCGGCTATCTGTCGCAGATCACGACTCTCGCCAACGCGATCTGCCTCTTTGCTCTGTTCGCCTATGTGCTGTTTTTCTTGGCCGCCTATGGGCTGCCGGAAACGCGCGGCAAGGTGCTGCACGCCGATGGTTGAGAGGAATTCTGCAATCGAACCGGCGCCAGCTTGCCCAGGGCCCGATCCCCATCCGCACCGGCCGACGCGCTTTGTGGTGCCGCAAGGCGCAGTCGATACCCACGCCCATGTCATCGGGCAGCCTCCGGCTCACCCTTTCGTGGCCGACCGCAGCTACACGCCGGGACCAGCCACACCGGAAAGCTACCTCGCTATGCTGGACGCGACCGGCATGACCTATGGCGTCCTCGTCCAGGTCAGCGTGCATGGCATGGACAACAGCCTGATGGTCGAGACCCTGAGGGCGAACCGCGAGCGACTCCGTGGCATCGCCGTCATTCCACTCGGCCTGCCCGACCGGGAGCTGGCGGCGCTCAAGGAGGCTGGCGTTGTCGGCCTGCGCCTCAACATCCTCTATGGCGGCGGCATCGGCTTCGACCAGCTGGACGACTATGCCGCGCTGGCCAGGGAGTTGGGCTGGCATCTGCAGTTCCTGATCGATGCCAGGGACCTGCCACCGCTGGGGCCGAAGCTCGCCCGGCTGCCCGTCCCCTTCGTCGTCGATCACTGGGGACATTTTCCGGTCTCGCGCGGTATCGCCGATCACGGCTTCCGGACGCTTCTCTCGCTCGTGCGCGACGGGGCCTGGGTCAAGCTTTCGGGTGCCTACCGCAACACGGTTGAGGGGCCGCCCTACGCCGACACGATCCCTTTCGCCCGCATGCTTCACGAGGCTGCACCCGAACGCTGCGTCTGGGGTTCCGACTGGCCGCACGTCGCGCACTGGCAGCATATGATGAATGTCGGCGACCTGCTCGACCTCCTCGCCGACTGGGTGCCCGATCCGGCCGGCCGTGACCGCGTCCTCACCGAAAACGCGCACCGCCTCTATGGCTTCGGGCAGCAAGGCTCATGACAGATTCCACCGGCCCATACGACGCGCTCCTGGCGGCGCTGCACTCTGTCCTGGGTGACGCCGGTCTCGTCCTGACCGGTGAAGCCATGTCGCCTTACTGCGTGGACTGGCGTGGCGAGTTCGGTGCGCCTGCCCTCGCCGTGGCCCGGCCAAAGACCGTCGATCAAGTCTCTGCCGTGGTGCGGGTCTGCGCCGAACGGAACATCGCGATCGTGCCGCAAGGCGGCAATACCAGCCTCGCTGGCGGCGCGGTTCCGATTGCCGGACGCGCCCAGATCGTGCTCAGCCTGTCGCGGATGAAGGCGATCCGCGCCATCGACCCTGTCGGCATGACCATGACGGCCGAGGCCGGGGTCGTGCTCGAAACCGTGCAGGAGGCGGCGCGGGAGCATGAGCTGCTCTTCCCCATCAGCTTCGCGGCGCAGGGCTCCAGCCAGATCGGCGGCATCATCTCGACGAATGCCGGCGGCATCAATGTGCTGCGCTATGGGATGACGCGCCAGCGCGTGCTTGGGCTGGAAGCGGTCCTTGCCGATGGCTCGATCGTCGAGGGCCTGCGCCATTTGCACAAAGATAATGCCGGATACGACTGGAAGCAGCTCCTGATCGGAGCCGAGGGCACACTCGGGATCGTCACCGCGGCGAGCCTGCGCCTGGCACCTCGGCCGAAACATAAGATCACCGCGCTTCTCGCCGTGCCCGATCCAGAATCTGCGCTGGCCTTGCTCAGACATGCCACCGCCGAGCTCGGCGACGCGATCGCTGCTTTCGAACTGATCTCGCCGTCCGCGCTGGCTCTGGTGAAACAGCATTTCGGGTTGAAGCCGCCGATGGAGATGCAATCCTGGGCGGTGTTGATTGAGGCAGCGGCAAGCCTGTCAGGTTTGCGCGACGCGATGGAAGCGGCTTTGACGATGGCGCTGGAGGCTGGGGACGCCAGCGACGGCGTGATCGCCGAGACGGAGGCGCAGGCCGCGGCCCTGTGGGCCCTGCGAGAGCATGTAACCGAGGCCGAGTTGAAATCCGGACGCAGCGTGAAGCATGACGTATCCGTGCCGATCAACCGCATCCCCGATTTCATTCGCGATGCCACGAGTGCCCTGCACAATGCCTTCGACGGGCTACAGCTCGTCGTGTTCGGCCATGTCGGGGACGGGAACGTCCATTTCAACGTGCTTGGCGCTGCAGTCGAAGCCAAGGCGGCCATCAACCGTGTCGTCCATGACGTCGTGGCCGGACATCAGGGCAGCATTTCCGCCGAACACGGAATTGGCAGCTACCGGGTTTCCGAACTTGCGCACTACAAGCAACCGAGCCAGCTCACATTGATGCGGACGTTGAAGCGCGCGCTGGATCCCAGCAACATCTTCAATCCAGGAAAAGTCCTCAATGACGGAAGGTCGTTTTCCGAGAAGTGATGCTTGCCGTCGACCTCGATGACGATGCGCCGACGGCTGGGAAGGAGATTACCGGGCTGCGAGGCGAGCTGGCCTCACCGCAACTTCGCAATCTCCTCATCCGTCACGATCGGCTGCCGCCCGCCCCAGCGAGCCCGCATCCAGTTCGTCAGGTCGGCGAGCGCCTTGTCATCGAGCAGCTCGGTGAAGGCCGGCATCGCCTCCATGCGCTCCAGCCCAGGAAAGCGCTGGGCGGGAATGCCGTGGAGCACGGCGCGGACGAAGTTCCGCGGGCTCGCGAGCCGCAGCGAGGCGTTGGTCGACAGCGGGACTGCGACATGCGGGATGCCCTGGCCGTCGGCGCCGTGGCAGCCAGCGCAAAGGTTGAGATAGGTGCCGCGCCCCGCCGCAGCGACGGGTGCCGGAACCTCCACGGGCGCGGGAGCCGGCGGCGGAACCGGCGTTGCGGGCAAAGCGTCGAGGTCGAAGAGATAGGCGGCCATCGCCTGGAGATCGCCCTCGCTCATGTACTGCGTGGAGAAATGGACGACCTCGAACATCTGGTGCGTCATCGAGCCCTGTGCCGACAGGCCCGACTTCATGAAACGGGCGAGCGTCAACGGGTCGAACCCCATCCGCGCGAGGCCTTCCTTCGTGATGTCAGGCGCCTCGCCCCCTTCGATCACGGCGCCCTTCAGATAGGCGCCGGATTCCATCCCCTGGAGCAGGTTGCGCGGCGTGTGGCATTCGCCGCAATGCCCCAGCGCATCGACGACGTAGCGGCCGCGGTTCCAGACTTCGGATCGCGCGGCGTTCGCGGCGAAGCCCTCTCGCCGCAGGTTGAAGAGGTTCCAGAAGGTGAGGGACTGGCGGATGTTGAACGGGAAGGAAAGCTCATTCTCCCGGTTCGGCACCCGCATCGGCTCGCGGGTCATCAGATAGGCGTAGACCGCGTCGACGTCCTCCTCGCTCATCTCGCGATAGGAGGCATAGGGCATGGCCGGGTAGAGGTGCCGCCCGCCCTTGCCGACGCCGTCCCTGACCGAGCGATGGAACTCCGCCCGGGTCCAGGCGCCGATGCCGAATTCCTTGTCCGGCGAGATGTTGGTGGCGTAGAGCGTGCCGAAAGGCGTCTCGAAGGGCAGCCCGCCCGCCCAGGCGGCGCCGTCCTTGGCGGTATGGCAGGCATAGCAGTCGGCGGCGACCGCGACATAGGCGCCGCGCTCGGCGAGCCGCTTCATCTCGTCGGCGCCGAGAGGGCGCTCGACGGCCTTGGAGACCACGCTGGTCTCGAGCGCGCCGAAGAACACGCTGCCGGCGACGGCGGCCCCGGCGAGGATCACGGCTGCGGCGGCGAGCAGGAGAGTCCGTTTCTTCATCGCCGGCCCCGTCACCCGCTGACCAGGCCGGGCGTGGCGAGGATGAGGTCGCGTACGGCCGTATGGTAGCGCACATAGCCGGTACACCGGCAGATGTGCTTGTCGAGCGCTTCGGTCACGACCTGTTCCAGTTCCGCACGGGCGACCGGCTTGCGCTTCAGCCGGTCGATCAGGACGGTCGCGCCCGTGACGAAGCCCGGCGTGCAATAGCCGCACTGGAAGGCGAAGTGCTCGATGAAGGCCTGCTGGACCGGCGACAGGACGATCTCGCCCTTCGCGTCATGCCTGGCGTGCCCCTCGACGGTCACGACCGTCCTGCCGGCGAACCAGTGCGCGCCGGTGATACAGGTGCGCATCTCCCTGAGCGCGCCGCCCTCGCCTTCGACGATGACGGTGCAGGCGTGGCAGATACCTTGGCCGCAGCCCATGCGGGAGC
>NZ_JBFRDQ010000058.1:0-30038 GCF_052113865.1 Allobosea sp. TAB14
AGCCTGCGCCATGCCTTTGGGAGCGGAGGAGAACACCATGACGATCACGGTCATCAAGAACGCCGACATCGTTGTCGCCTGGGATGCGGAAGCGTCCCGCCACGTCTATCTGCACGATGCCGACGTCGCCTTCGCGGATGGCGCGATCAGCTTCGTCGGCAAGCGCTATGAGGGGCAGGCCGACGAGACGGTCGATGGGCGCGGGCGTATGGTCATGCCGGGCCTCGTCAACATCCATTCGCATCCGTCGAGCGAGCCGCTCAACAAGGGCTTCCTCGACGAGCTCGGCTCGCCCGCCCTCTACAACTCCTCGCTCTACGAGTTCATGCCGATCCTGCGGCCGGATGCCGAGGCGGTGCCGGCCTGCGTCGAGGTCGCCTATTCGGAATTGCTGCTGTCGGGCGTCACCACGGTCGCGGACCTGTCGGTCGCCCATCCCGGCTGGCTCGACCTCGCGGCCAATAGCGGCCTGCGCGTCTGCCTGTCGCCGATGTTCCGCTCGGCCCGCTGGTTCACCAGGAACGGCCATGTCGTCGAATACGAATGGGACGAGAAGGCCGGGCAGGCAGCCATGGCCCAGGCCCTCGACGTGATCGAGCAGGCGCAGAACCATCCCTCTGGACGTCTGTTCGGCATGGTCTGCCCCGCCCAGATCGACACCTGCAGCGAGGGGCTGATCAAGGATAGCCATGCCGAAGCCGGGCGCCGCGGGCTGCGCTGGCAGATCCATGCCGCGCAATCGACGGTGGAGTTCCACGAGATCACCCGCCGCCACGGCGTCTCGCCGATCCAGTGGCTCGAGAAGCTCGGCGTGCTCGGCGATACCAGCATCGTCGGCCACGCCATCTTCCTCGACGATTATCCGCGCGTCGCCTGGCACAGCCGGCGCGATCTCGCGCTGCTCGCCGAGACCGGCACGACCGTCGCCCATTGCCCCACGGTCTTCATGCGCCGTGGCATCGCGCTCGACGATTTCGGGCGCTACCGCCGGGCCGGCGTCCGCATCGGGCTCGGCACCGACACCTATCCGCACAACATGCTCGAGGAGATGCGCCATGCCGGCTATGTCGCCCGGCTGATGGCGGAGAGCCCGCGCACGCTCACCACAACCGATATCTTCGAGGCTGCGACCACGGCCGGCGCCGCCGCGCTCGGCCGCGACGACATCGGGCGGCTTGAAGCCGGCTGCAAGGCGGACCTCGTCATGGTCGATCTCGCCCATCCGATGATGCAGCCGCGCCGCGACCCCGTGCGCAGCATGGTCTATGCGGCCGCTGAGCGTGCCGTGGATCGCGTCTATGTCGATGGTCGGCTGGTCGTGGCCGACGGCACGGTGCTGACGATGGACTATCCCGATGCCGCCCGCCGCCTGCACGAGGCGCAGAAGCGCACCGAGGCCGCCGCGCCGGACTATGATTGGGCGAAACGCCCCGTCACCGACTATTCGCCGCTGACCTTCCCGAAGGGCTGAGGCGGTTCTCAGCGAGTAGGGGCGTCGCGAGCTTACACGCCCGTCATTGCGAGCGGAGCGAAGCAATCCAGCAGGACTGAGTGAGAGGTTCCACCTGGCTGCCCTGGATTGGTTCGTCGCTTTGCTCCTCGCCATGACGGTTCGCGTACCGGGCTACTCGGTGCGCCGCCGGCGCGCGTCCTCAAAAAACCTCGGGCACATACATCTCCGGCGGCACCGGATGGCGCAGATAATCCGGATTGCGCACGCGCTCGGGCAGCACGATCTCGGGCTTCGGCACGTTCTCATAGGGAATCTGGCCGAGCAGATGCGAGATCATGTTGAGGCGGGCGCGCTTCTTGTCCACCGCCTGCACGACCGACCACGGCGCATGCTCCGTATGGGTCCGCTCCAGCATCTCTTCCTTGGCCCGGGTGTAGTCCTCCCAGTGGACGCGGCTCTCCAGATCCATCGGCGAGAGCTTCCACTGCTTCAGGGGGTCCTCGATGCGCATACGGAAGCGGAATTCCTGCTCCTCGTCGGTGATCGAGAACCAGTACTTGATCAGGATGATGCCGGAGCGCACGAGCATATGCTCGAAATCCGGAACCGAGCGGAAGAACTCCTCCAGCTCCTCGGGGGTGCAGAAGCCCATCACCCGCTCGACGCCGGCGCGGTTGTACCAGGAGCGGTCGAACAGCACCATTTCGCCGGCGCTCGGCAGATGCGGGACATAGCGCTGGCAATACCAGGGGGTGCGCTCGCGCTCGGTCGGGGCGGGCGGGGCGTCGTCGCGGCGGCGGCGCGGGGGGAGACGCTGCGGCACGCGGTCCAGATTGTCGGGAGACATGCTGTCAACTCTATGCGTGACGGGTTGAAAGAAGACGGCGCGCGGTTCGACCGACAGCCGCCGGGACACAGTCCGAGCCATCGTCCAGCCAACATCGGCTTTATCTGTGGCCGACGTGACAGTTCGATGAAAAACAACGTCGGAGGGCCGGGGCGTTGTTCCGTCTTCGCTGTCCGATTTCGGTCGATGCCGATTGCGGCTGTGGACCGGAAACGCCGCGCCCGGCGGCAATTGACAAATCGAAAAGAGATATTTCAAACTTAAAATATCAGACCCAGGACAATGGGCGCATCAGGGAACGATGCATGCGGGTTATCATCGTTGGCGGCGGCATCGGCGGGTTGACCTTGGCGCTGATGCTGCATGCACGGGGCATCGGCGCGACTGTCTACGAACAGGCGGGGGAAATCCGCGAGGTCGGTGTCGGGATCAACACGCTGCCGCACGCGATCCGCGAGCTCGCCGAGCTCGGCCTGCTGCCGGCGCTCGACGAGGCCGGGATTCGCACGCGCGAACTCATCTATATGAACCGCTTCGGACAGGCGGTCTGGCGCGAGCCGCGCGGCCTGCATGCCGGCGCGCCGGTGCCGCAATTCTCGATCCATCGCGGGAGGCTTCAACGCCTCATCCGCGACGCGGTCGCCGAGCGGCTTGGCGAGGATGCGATCCGCACCGGCCGGCGCCTGCTTGGCTTCCTGCAGGATGAGGGCGGTGTCACCGCGCATTTCAGCGATGCCCGCTTCGGCGAGGCTGGCGAGACGGCGCGCGGCGACATCCTGGTGGGCGCCGACGGCATCCATTCGGCGGTCAGGGCTTTCTACTTCCCGAACCAGGGGACGCCGCGCTGGCAGGGTGTGCAGATGTGGCGCGGCGCCTGCGACTGGCCGGTCTTCCTCGACGGCGAGAGCATGATCATCGCCGGCGGCATGGCCGGCAAGCTTGTGCTGTACCCGATCGGCAAGGGGGCGACACCACAGACGCGATTGACCAACTGGGTCGTCAACATCCGCAATGGCGATCCCGAGCGGCCGCCGCCGAAGGAGGCCTGGTCGAAGTCGGGCCGCCTCGAGGATGTGCTGCCCTTCGCGCGCCGTTTCAGCGTGCCGGGCTTCGACATCCTCGGCCTGATCCGGGCGACTGCGACCTTCTGGGAGTACCCGATGTGCGACCGCGACCCGCTGCCGCGCTGGACCCATGGCCGCGTCACGCTGCTCGGCGATGCCGCCCATCCGATGTATCCGGTCGGCTCGAACGGCGCCTCGCAGGCGATCCTCGATGCGCGCTGCCTTGCCGACCGGCTGGCCAAAGCCGAGCATCCGCGCCAGGCGCTGGCAGCCTATGAGGCTGAGCGCTTGCCGGCGACGGCGGAGGTGGTGGCAATGAACCGGGTCGGCGGGCCGGAGCGGGTGATCGACGCGGTCGAGGCGCTGGCGCCGAACGGTTTCGACGATGTCGAGCGTGTGCTGAGCTACGCAAGGCGCGAGCAGATCGTGAAGTCCTATGCCGGCAAGGCCGGCTTCTCGGCCGAGCAACTGGCAACCCGCAAGGGTTGATCAACCGGCCTCGGTCAGCTGGCGGATGCGGGTCTTCAGACCGGCATTCGCCGTCTCGCAAGCCTTGAGCCGGCGCATCAGGTCGAGCGGCACGGCCTCCGCCGGGTCGGTGAAGACGATGCCGATCCGCTCGCCGCTGCGCCAGACCGTGCGTGCCGAATACTGACGCTGCCGCGAAGGGATTTCGAGCTCGAAGGACGGCGGCAGCGCAACGGCATCCGGCACGGCCATCAGCGCGCCGCTGCCGGACAGGTTCCGGATCGTGCAATCGAGTGTCGAGCGCCGGCCGTTGAAGGCCACGATCCCGCCGAGCAGCGTGCGCTGGCGCGGCGCGCGACGACGTTCGGTATCCATCGCTGTTGCGTTCCCCGAAAGACAACGACCCAAGGTTGCAGGGGCAGTTAAGCAGATCAGATCCGCGCGCTCACGCTTAGCGATTGATTATCCTTAACGGGCCATCACCGGCCAGGGGGCGATCGGCCGGCGAGGCGATGCTTTTCATGGGAATGTGCCGGCTCAGGCGCCTTCGGGCGGCGGCGGCAGGAAATCGACCTCGTGCTTGGCCGAGAGCGCGACGACATCCGCCGGCTTCTGCTCCGCCATGGAATGGATGCCCCAGAACAGATCGTAGAGCCGGCCGGTCGGCGAAACCCAGAACAGGCACTTCACCGTCGCGTCGCTCTTGTTGAACAGGCCATGCGGCACGTTGCGCGGCAGGCGGATCAGGTCTCCGGCGGTGGCGAAGCTCTCCTGCCCGTCGAGCACGAGATCGAGCCTTCCCTCCAGCATGTAGATGAACTCGTCCTGCGTCGTGTGGATATGCGGCGGCACGAAGGTGCCCGGCGGGAAGGTCGCGTGCCAGGAGAAGCTGTCCTGCGACAGCGTCTTCGGCACATAGGTCTGGCCGAGGATGTTCCAGGAAATCGCGTCCAGGCCTTCATTGGCGCGCGTCACGCCGGCAGTCAGCGGCTTCATGATCTTGCTCTCCTCATCAAGCCGGCCAGCGGACCGGGCGGCGGTTGGCGGTCGCTGCTGCTAGAAGTGCAGGAAGCGGTCCTTCACGGCGCTGTCGCTGCGCAATTCGGCGCTGGTGCCGCGCCAGACGACGCGCCCCTTCTCCAGCACGACATGGCGGTCGGCGATCCGGACCAGCGCATCGACGTTCTTGTCGATGACGAGAATGGATTCGCCTTCCGCCTTCAAGGCCGTCAGGCAGTTCCAGATCTCCTCGCGGATCAGGGGCGCGAGCCCCTCTGTCGCCTCGTCGAGGATGATCAGCTTGGGATTGGTCATCAGCGCCCGTCCGATCGCCAGCATCTGCTGCTCGCCGCCGGAGAGCTGGTTGCCGCGATTCTCTCGTCTTTCCCTGAGACGCGGGAAGAAGGCATAGATCCGCTCCAAGTCCCAGCGCTTCTTGCCGGAACGATCTGCTGCGGTCGCAATCAGATTTTCCTCGACCGAAAGCGTTGGAAAAATCTGCCGGCCTTCCGGCACCAGGCCGATGCCGGCCTGCGCGACGCGGAAGGGCGGGGCGCCGGTCAGGTCGCGGCCGCCGAAGGCGATGCGTCCGGCCTTGGCCGGCAAGAGGCCCATGATGGCGCGCACCGTCGTGGTCTTGCCCATGCCGTTGCGGCCGAGCAGAGTCACCACCTCGCCCTCGCCGACAGTGAGATCAACCCCGAACAGGATCTGCGCCTCACCATAGCCGGCATCGAGCCCTTCGACGCGGAGCATCGCTAGACCTCCTCGCCGAGATAGGCCTGCCGCACGGCCGGATCGGCCCGCACTGCCGCCGGCTCGCCCGAGGCGATGACGCCACCATAGACCAGCACCGTGACGCGGTCGGCGAGCGCAAAGACGGCGCTCATATCGTGCTCGACCAGCAGCATGGCGAAGCGGCCCTTGAGGCTCTTCAAAAGCGCGATCAATCGCTCGCCCTCCTCATGGCCGACGCCGGCGAGGGGCTCGTCGAGCAGGATGAGCTTTGGCTTGAGGGTCAGCGCCATCGCGATCTCCAGCGCGCGCTTCTCGCCATGCGAGAGGCTGCCGGCGGGAGCATGGGCGCGCTCGGTCAGGCCGACCGCCTCCAGCGCCTCCCAGGCGGGCGCATTGAGTGCCTCGTCGCGCGCCGCGTCGCGGAAGAGGGAGAGCGGGTGAGCGCTATGCGCCTGCACGCCGAGCGCGACATTCTCCAGCGCCGAAAGCGAGGCGATGGTCGAGGTGATCTGGAAGGTGCGGGCGAGTCCCGCTCGCGCCCGCTTCTGCGGCGGCAGATGGGTGATGTCCGTGCCTCCGAACAGGATCGCGCCGGAATCCGGCCGCAGCGTTCCGGAGATCTGGTGAACCAGCGTCGTCTTGCCCGCGCCATTGGGGCCGATCAGAGCGTGAAGCTCGCCCGGCGCGATTGAAAGGTCGACCCCGTCGGTGACCTTGAGCGCGCCGAAGGATTTGGCGAGCCCCTTCAGTGCGAGCGCCGGCTCAGCCATCGCGGCGCCCTCTGAGCTTGGTCATGAGGCCGGCGATGCCGCCCCGGGTGAACAGGACGAAGAGCACGATCAGCGGCCCGAAGATCGCCTTCCAGTTCTGGGTCCACGCCGAAAGCACATCCTCGGCGATCAGGAAGGCGAGCGCCCCGACGATGGCTCCGTGGAGAGAGCCGACGCCGCCGAGCACGACCATGAAGATCAATTCGCCCGAGCGCTGCCAGGACATGAAGGCAGGGCTGACGAAATCGGTCTGGTTGGCGAGCAGGAAGCCGGCGAGCCCCGCCATCATGCCGCTGATCACATAGGCGCCGAGCCGGACATGGTCGACATCGTAGCCGGTGACGGTGACGCGTACGGCGTTCTCGCGCGCGGCCCGCAGCACGCGGCCGAAGCGCGAGGCCACCAGCCGCCGCGCCAGCCAGTAGCAGAAGGCCAGCGTGCCGAGCGCGATGTAGTAGAAGCCGGTACGGTTGGCGAAGATTTCCCGGCCCAGCAGCGTGCTCTTCTCGTAGAGCGTCAGCCCGTCATCGCCGCCATAGGCGGAGAGCGCCTGGGCGAAATAGAAGGCCATTTGCCCGAAGGCGAGCGTGATCATGATGAAGGCGACGCCGCGCGTGCGCAGCGAGACATAGCCGGTCACCGCCGCGAAGAGGCCGCAGACGATGAGGATCACCGGCAGCGCGACCAGCAGCTCGGTCTGGCCCTCGGTGATCAGGATGCCGGCGCCATAGGCCCCGATCCCGATGAAGGCGGCATGGCCGAAGGAGACGAGGCCGCCGACGCCGAGGATGAGGTCGAGCGAGAGCGCCGCGATGGCGAAGATCATCGCCCGCGTCACCAATGTCAGCCAATGCGCGGGCAGGCCGAGCGCAGTGGCCAGCGGCAGCAGCGCGAGCAGGCCGAGGATGACGAGCGGCGCGAGCCGGCGGGCAGCGGGCAGCGCCGGGCGCCCGATGGCCGCGGATGTCGTGACCGCGCTCACGAGCGCCCCTTGGCCGGCAGCAGGCCTTCGGGCCGCACGAACAAGACCGCCGCCATGACGAGATAGATCAGCATGGAGGAGAGGGCGGCTCCCGTTGCGCGGGCCGAGGCGGGCGCCATGAACAGCCGCAGCAGATCGTTCATGAAGGAGCGGCCGAGCGTGTCGACGAGCCCGACGATCAGCGCGCCGACGAAGGCGCCGCGGATCGAGCCGATGCCGCCGACGACGATGACGACGAAGGCCAGGATCAGCACCGTGTCGCCCATGCCGGGCTCGACCGAGAGGATCGGCGCCGCCATCGTCCCGGCGAAGCCCGCGAGCATGGTGCCGAAGGCGAAGACGATCATGAAGAGCTTGCGGATATCGACACCGAGCGCCGAGACCATCGGCGCGTTGGAGGCGCCGGCCCGGAGCAGCATGCCGGTGCGCGTCTTCTCGACGACGAACCAGAGCAGCGCGCCGACGCCCAGGCCTGCCCCGATCAGCGCGAAGCGGTAGACGGGATAGAGGATACCGTCCATCAGCCGGACATTGCCCGACAGAAATTCGGGCACCGGCACGGAAAGAGGCGCCGCGCCCCAGATCATCTTCACCGCCTGGTTGAACAGCAGGATCAGGCCGAAGGTCGCCAGCACCTGGTCTAGATGGTCGCGTTCGTAGAGATGGCGGAAGACGAGGAATTCCAGCACCAGACCCAGCAGCAGCGCGGCGGCGAGCGCCAGGGCGAGTCCGAGCATGAAGGAGCCGGTCAGGCCGACGAAGGTCACGGCGAGATAGGCGCCGAGCATGTACTGGACGCCATGGGCGAGGTTGATGAAGTCCATCACGCCGAAGACCAGCGTCAGCCCGGCCGCGACCAGGAACAGCAGGATGCCGAACTGAAGCCCGTTGAGGAGCTGGACGATCAGGAGGCTTGTGGTCATGGGATCGGTGGCTCGCTCTGCCGTCGCGATCAACCTCGACCGTCATTCCGGGCGTAGCGAAGCGAAGGCCCGGAATCCATCGTAGAGCGCATTCCTTGCAGGACTCTGCCCTTCGATGGATCCTGGATCGGCGCCGCTTCGCGGCTTGTCCGGGATGACGGTGGCGGATGTGGCGCCGAGGCGCCTTATTTCAACCCGCAATCCTTGGCGTGCGGATCGGCGTAGTCGGTGAACACCTTCTCGGCGATCTCGGTCTGGAACTTGCCGTCCGCGCGCTTGGCGACCTTGACGAGATAGAAGTCCTGGATCGGGAAGCCGTTGGTGTTGAACTTGAACTTGCCGCGCAGCGAGGTGAAGTCGGCTTTCTTGATGGCGTCGCGCAGCTTGTCGGCATTGCCGGTGCCGCCGGCCGCCTTCACGGCGGAATCGATCAGCATCGCCGCATCATAGGCCTGCTGGGCGTAGGAGCCCGGCACGATCTTGTAGGCGGCTTCATAGGCCTTCACGAAGTCCTTCGTCTGCGGATTGTCCATGTTGGGCGCCCAGGTCATGCCGCCATAGAGCCCGACCGCCGCATCCTGCTGCGCCGGCAGGGTCGATTCATCGACCGTGAAGGCGGAGAGGAAGGGAATCTTGCCTTGCAGGCCGGCCTGCGACCACTGCTTGACGAAGTTGACGCCGAGCCCGCCGGGCAGGAAGGCGAAGACGACGTCGGGCTTGGTGGAGGCGATCTTGGCGAGGTCGGCCGAGAAGTCGAGCGCGTTCAGCGGGGCGTAGACCTCATCGACGATCTCGCCCTTGAAGTA
Source organism: Allobosea sp. TAB14 (assembly GCF_052113865.1). NCBI lineage: Bacteria > Pseudomonadati > Pseudomonadota > Alphaproteobacteria > Hyphomicrobiales > Alloboseaceae > Allobosea > Allobosea sp. TAB14. The sequence continues at coordinate 9,051 of NZ_JBFRDQ010000058.1, forward strand.
GCGCTTGAAGCCGGCGAGCGAGTCCTTACCCGCCTGATAGTTCGGCGCGATGATATAGGCCCGCTTGTAGTTCTGGTCCTGCGCGTATTTGCCGAGGACCTCGTGCACCTGGTCGTTCTGGTAGGAGGTGACGAAGAAGTTCTTGTTGCAGGCCTTGCCCGCCATGGTGGACGGGCCGGCATTCGGGCTGATCAGGAAGGCGCCGGAATCGAGCACGGGCTTGGCGATCGCGCCCAGGATGTTGGAGAAGACCGGGCCGACGACGAAGGTCGGCTTCTCGCTCTCGACGAAGCTGCGCACCCGGTCGACCGCGACGTCGGGCTTCAATTCGTCGTCGATCACGGTGATCTTGACCGGCACGCCGCCGAGCTTGCCGCCATTCTTGTCGACCGCGAGCTGGAAGCCGTCGCGGACCTGCTGGCCGAGCGCGGCGCCGGGGCCGGTCAGGACGCTGACCACGCCGATCTTCATCGGCTCCTGCGCCTGGGCCGAGGCCATGGAGAGGGCCAGCGCGCCACAACCGAGCGCGAGTGCGAATTTGAGAGTCGTCATCGATGCCCTCCCGGGACGAACGAGCGAAAAAGGAGGCGCGGCCGGGTTCCCTCGGACTTCTTTGGCTCGCGCCGGAGCATAATGTTTCAAGCTTAAAATATCTGCAAGGGCTGCATGCTGAAATTTCGCGCAGACGGTGCCCGCCGTCCATCCCCGGCCGCGCAAAATCTTTGCCTGCGGGCTGCATCCCCGGGGCGCGTTTGGAAGGCCGGGGCGTTTTCAGGAAAACGCCGTCGTACCGGGGCAAGCCCGGGACGACGGCGCGATCCTGCGAGAGGCCGGTCCGTTCAGCGAATGACGGACCGGTTCGCGTGAGCGCCCGCCCGCAGGATGGCGGCCGGGCGTCGTTGCATCAGGCGATGTCGAAACGGTCGAGATTCATCACCTTCGTCCAGGCCGCCACGAAGTCCTTCACGAACTTCTCCCTGGCGTCCGTGCTGGCATAGACCTCCGCCAGCGCACGCAGGATCGAGTTCGAGCCGAAGACGAGGTCGGCGCGGGTGCCGGTCCATTTCGCGGCGCCGGTCTTGCGATCGGTGCCCTCGAACACGTCCTTGGCCTCGGAGGCGGCCTTCCACTGCGTGCCCATGTCGAGCAGGTTGACGAAGAAATCGTTCGTCAGCGCGCCCGGCCGGTTGGTCAGGATGCCGTGCTTGCCGCCGTCGGCGTTGATGTTGATGGCGCGCAGGCCGCCGATCAGCACCGTCAGCTCCGGCGCGGTCAGAGTCAGGAGCTGCGCCCGGTCGATCAGCGCGACCTCGGCCGGCACCTTCGCCCCGGCCTTCTGGGAGTTGCGGAAGCCGTCCAGGGCAGGCTCCATCACCGCGAAGGAATGGATGTCGGTCTGCTCCTGCTTGGCGTCAGTGCGGCCCGGCGTGAACGGCACGCTGACGTCATGGCCGGCGGCCTTCGCCGCCTGCTCGACGCCGACATTGCCGGCCAGCACGATGAGGTCGGCCAGCGAGATTTTCTGGTCGCCGTCGGCTTCCTTGTTGAACTGGCGCCGGATGCCGTCGAGCACCTCGATCACCTTGGCGAGCTGGGCAGGCCGGTTGACCTCCCAGTCCTTCTGGGGGCTGAGGCGGACGCGCGCACCGTTGGCGCCGCCGCGCTTGTCGCCGCCGCGGAAGGTCGCGGCCGAGGCCCAGGCCGTGCCGACCAGCTCGGAGACGGTGAGGCCGGAGGCCCGGATCTTCTCCTTGAGGGCGGCGATATCGGCCTCGCCGACCAGCGGATGATCGACGGCCGGCACCACATCCTGCCAGATCAGCTCTTCCTTCGGCACTTCCGGGCCGAGATAGCGCGAGCGCGGGCCGAGATCGCGATGGGTCAGCTTGAACCAGGCGCGGGCGAAGGCTTCCGCGAAGGCCTGCGGGTTCTCGAGGAACCGGCGCGAGATCTTCTCGTAGACCGGGTCGAAGCGCAGCGACAGGTCGGTCGTCAGCATCGTCGGCTTGTGCTTCTTCGCCGGATCATGGGCGTCGGGGATGACCGCCTCGGCATCCTTCGCCTCCCACTGGATGGCGCCGCCGGGGCTGCGGGTCTGAACCCATTCGTATTTGAACAGGTTCTCGAAGAAGTGGTTGCTCCACTGCGCCGGGGTCTGCGTCCAGGTGACCTCGAGGCCGCTGCCGACCGCATCGGCGCCATGGCCGGTGCCGTAATTGCTGGCCCAGCCGAGACCCTGCGCCTCCAGCTCGGCGGCTTCGGGATCAGGACCCTTGTGGGATTCCGGCGCAGCGCCATGCGTCTTGCCGAAGGTGTGGCCGCCGCCGATCAGCGCGACGGTCTCCTCGTCGTTCATCGCCATCCGGGCGAAGGTCTCGCGGATGAAATGCGCGGCCGAGACCGGATCGCCATTGGCGCCCGGACCTTCCGGATTGACGTAGATCAGGCCCATCTCGGTGGCGCTGAGCGGCGCGTCGAATGCGTCGAGCGGGCGATGGGTCAGCCAGGCGGTCTCGGCGCCCCAGTTCACGTCATTGTCGGGCTCCCAGGTGTCCTCGCGGCCGCCGGCGAAGCCGAAGGTGCGGAAGCCCATGGTCTCCAGCGCGACATTGCCGGTCAGGATCATCAGGTCGGCCCAGGAGATGGCCTGGCCGTATTTCTGCTTGATCGGCCAGAGCAGGCGGCGCGACTTGTCGATGTTGACGTTGTCCGGCCAGCTGTTGAGCGGGGCGAAGCGCTGCTGGCCACGGCCGCCGCCGCCGCGACCGTCCGCGAGGCGATAGGTGCCGGCGGAATGCCAGGACATGCGGATGAACTGCGGGCCGTAATGGCCGAAATCGGCCGGCCACCAATCCTGCGATTCGGTCATCAGCTTGCGCAGGTCGTTCTTCAGCGCCTCATAGTCGAGCTTCTCGAACGCCTTGCGGTAGCTGAAGGTCTGATCCAGCGGATCGGACTTGGCCGAGTGCTGGTTCAGCAGGTCGACGGGCAGCTGGCTCGGCCACCAGTCGCGATTCTGCCGGGCGCCGCCGCCATGGGCGACGGGGCATTTGCCCGTGCTGTCCTCAGTCTTCGCGTTCATGTTTCTCTCCGGGCTTGGCTGGGCTGAAGGCATGGTTCCATGACGATCGGAGCCTTGCCCTCGGGGAGCGGCTCCTCCTGTCAGGATCAGTGGGGCGAAAGGGCGTCGGGCGATCGGGGCATCCGAACCGGACGGGCTTGCCGAGCGAAGGCGGGGCACGGCACGCGAGCGGGCCGGCGGAAGCCGGGGGCCGAAACAGCGCTGGCCTTCGCGGTGCGTGGCGGTCGTGACATCTGCTGCACCCCTCTTCGCTGCTAGCCTCTTAGCAAAGCGGTTTCATTATTTTAATTCCGATTTTCTGATTGCATCGATAAGTTGAAATTATGACGAACCTGACACTCAAGCAGCTTCGCTATTTCGAGGCGCTGGCGCGGCACGGTCATTTCGGACGCGCGGCCGAGGCGTGCTCGATCTCGCAGCCGGCCCTGTCGATGCAGATCAAGGTTCTCGAGGGCGAGCTCGGCTCCGATCTCTTCGAGAGAGGCGGGCGCCAGGTTCGCCTGACGCGTTTCGGCGAGGGAATCGCGGAGCGGGCGAGGGAGATCCTGCGCTCGTTCGACGAGCTGGAAGGCTATGCCCGCGCCTCCCGCGGCGGGCAGGTCGCGCGGTTGCGCATCGGCGTGATCCCGACGGTCGCGCCCTATCTGCTGCCGAACCTCATCGGCGATCTCACCCGCCTGCATGGCGGCCTCGACCTCCATGTGCGCGAGACGCTGACGCCGAAGCTGGTCGAGGAATTGAACGAGGGGCGCCTCGACATGGCGATCGTCGCCTTGCCGGTATCGGAGCCGTCCCTGACCGAGGTCGCGCTGTTCACCGAGAGCTTCGTCCTTCTCCGCCCGCGCGCGGATGACGGGAAGCCCGCCCCGAGCCGCGAGGCGCTGCGCGAGATGAGGCTGCTGCTGCTCGAGGAGGGGCATTGCTTCCGTGATCAGGCCCTCTCCTTCTGCAATACCAGACCGCGTGCCGCGCAGCCGCGTGACCTTTTGGATGCGAGTTCGCTGTCGACGCTGGTCCAGATGGTCGATGCCGGTCTCGGCGTCACCCTGATCCCGGAAATGGCCGTGGCGGTCGAGACGCGCTCGGCATCCGTCTCCATCGTGCGCTTTGAGGCGCCCCAGCCCTCCCGCACGATCGGCATGGTCTGGCGCAGGACGAGCCCGCTGGGCCCCCAGCTCCGCGAGATATCGGAGGTGGTTCGCCAGTCGGCGAGACCGTTGCCCTCACCGTGAGCGGGAGCGCGGGTCCGAGGCGTCGCGCAGGGCATCGCCGAGCAGGTTGAGCGCGAGCACCGTTGCCAGGATCGCGAGGCTCGGAAAGACCGCGAGCCACCAGGCGTCCAGGATGTTCTCGAAGCCTTCCCGGATCATGCCGCCCCTGGTGGCGGCGGGGGGCGGCACGCCGAGCCCGATGAAGCTCAGCGAGGCTTCCGTGCGGATCGCCGATGCCAGCCAGAGCGAGCTCATCACCACCACATCCGACAGCATGTTGGGCAGGATGTGCCGCGTCATGATCCGGAACGGCCCGCAGCCATAGGAGCGGCTCGCCTCGACGAAGTCGCGCTGGCGCAGCGTGATCGTCGGGGCGCGGGCCACGCGGGCGAAGGGCGCGATCTCGGTGACCGCGATCGCGATGATCAGGTTCTCCAGGCTCGCCCCCAGCATCGCCGCGATCATCAGGCCGAGCAGCAGGGTCGGGAACGCCAGCAGCACGTCGAGCACGCCCATGACGAGCTGGTCGAAGAGGCCGCCGATATAGCCGGCGATGACGCCGATCGCCGTGCCGATCAGCATGGCGATGAGGATCGCGACGAAGCCGACGAAGAGCGAGATGCGCGCCCCGTAGATCAGGCGCGAGAGCACGTCGCGGCCATAGGAATCGGTACCGAGCCAGAACTCGGCCGAAGGTGGTTCGAGCCGCGCGACGATGTTCTGCTCGAGCGGATCGTGCGGCGCGAGCCAGGGCGCGAACACCGCGACGAAGACGATCAGGCCGAGCAGGAGGAGGCCGATCCAGGCGAGCTTGTTCTGGCTGAAGGCGAGCCAGAGGCCGCCCGGCCGAATCTCGATGGTCGTGGAGGCGACGGCGCTCATGTGTATTTCACCCTCGGATCGACGAGGCCATAGGCCATGTCCGTCACGGTGTTCACGATGATCACGCAGATGGCGAAGATGATCATCAGCCCCTGCAGCAGCGTGTAGTCGCGGGCGTTGAGCGCGCCGATGATCAGCTTGCCCAGGCCCGGCCGGTTGAAGATGATCTCGGTCAGCACCGAATTGCCGATCAGCGTGCCGAAATAGAGCCCGACCACCGTGATGATCGGGATCAGGCTGTTGCGCAGCGCATGGGTGACGACGAGCCGGGTCGGGCTCACCCCCTTGGCGCGGGCGGTGCGGATATAGTCCTCGGTGAGGACGCCGAGCATCGCCGCACGCGTCACCCGCATCACATAGGCCGTCATGATGATGCCGAGATTGAGCGCCGGCAGCGCCAGCGCACGCAGGCGCTCCGTCAGGTCGCCCGAGCCGCTGGTATTGCCCAGCACGGGGAACCAGCCGAGCTGGATGGCGAAGACGATCAGCATCAGGATGCCGGAGACGAAGGCCGGGAAGGAGAGCCCGACCAGGGAGACGACGCGCGCGACATAGTCGATCCAGCCATTGCGGCTGAGCGCGGCGGCGACGCCGAGCGGCAGGCCGAAGACGAGGCCGATGGCGACGGCGGCGACCGTCAGTTCGATGGTCGAGGGCAGGACGAGCAGCACCTCCTGGATGACGCTGCGGCCGCTGCTGAGGGACTGGCCGAGATCGCCGGTGAGCACCTTGCCGATGAACGCGAGGTACTGGACATGGACCGGCTGGTCGAGGCCGAGCTTCTCGCGCAGGGCCGCGAGCGAGGCGGCGCTCGCCTGATCGCCGAGGATGACGGAAGCGGCATCGCCCGGCACGAGCCTGACCAGCACGAAGATCGCCGTCAGCATCACGAACAGCGTGGGAATGGCGAGCAGGAGGCGCCTGACAACGAAGCTCGTCATGCCGCGGCCCTTTCCTGCATCAGGCGTTGCGGCGCGAAGGCTGCGATCTCGCGCCGGGTGTGGCCTTCGACGACGAGCTCGGCCAGGATCGAGCCGACGACCGGGACGAGCTGGAAGCCGTGCCCGGAGAAGCCGAAGGCATGGAAGAGGCCGGGCGCATTCGGCGAGGCGCCGATCACCGGCAGGCGGTCGCGCGTCTGCGCCTCGATTCCGGTCCAGCAACGGGCGATGCGGACCCCGTGCACGGCCGGGAAGAGGTCGCTCGACGCGCGCGCGCCCTTGGCCAGCTCGCTGAAGTTCACCGTGCTGCTTTCCCGGTCGAGATCGGCCGCGCCTTGCAGGCCGCCGCCGATCACCAGCGTGCCCTGGTCCGACTGCTTGAAGGAGAGCGCCCGGCCGACCACGCTGACCACGGGGTCGAGCAGCGGCGCGAGGCGCTCGGTCACGATCATCATCGAGGCGCGCACGCCGAGCGCGATGTCGTCGCCGAACAAGGCCGCCAGCCGAGCCGCCCAGGCGCCGGCCGCATTGACCACGACCGGCGCGCAGAAGCGGCGATCGCCGCAGGCGAGCAGCCAGTCCGGGCCCTGCCGGTCGACCGCCTCGACGCCGCAACCCTCGGCGATGACGACGCCCTCGGCCTCGCAGGCACGGCGGAAGGCGAGGATGGTCCGGTGCGGATCGGCCGCGCCGTCGCGTCGCGCGACCAGCGCGCCGACGCAATGCGGGCTCAGCGCCGGCACAAGGCGGCGCAGTTCCTTCGCATCGACCAGCTCCTCATGACTGTGCCCGAGCGCGCGCATCTTCGCCTCGCGCTGGAGCAGGGCCGGCATATGCTCGTCGCGTTCCGCGACGTTGACCTGGCCACGGGCGTGAAAGCCGCAATCGTCGCCGACGATCTCGGCGATGCGATGCCACATCGCCATGGCCTCGAGCGAGATCGGCACCTCCGCGATGTCGCGGTTGAGCGTGCGCACCCCGGCAGCCGTGGCGCCCGAGGCGTGCCGGCCCGTCCAACGTCGCTCGATCACCGTGACGCGGCGGCCGGCGCGGGCCAGATGCAGCGCGGCGGACAGGCCGTGCAGCCCGCCCCCCACCACCGCGACATCGAAGGCCTCGATGCTCATGCCGCCGGCTCCTGCTCGTCGAGGCTGGCGAGTTCGCCGAGCGTCACGGGCTTCAAGGGCGGCCGGATGCGGTAGAAGCCGACCTCCTCGACAGGCCGGTTCTGAACCGCCGCAACGATATGGGCCATGGTGTAGCCGCATTGCCGCCCCTGGCAGGGGCCCATGCCGGCGCGGGTGAAGGCCTTGAGCTGGTTCGGCCCGGGCCGCCCCTGCGCAGCGCGGATGCGCAATTCGCCGGCCGTGACCTCCTCGCAGCGGCACACCAGCGTCTCGTCGGCGGGCGCGAAGACCTGCGGGCGCGGCGCGTAGAGAGCATCGAGGAAAGGCCGCAGCGCGAGCGCGCGTGACAGCGTGGCTTGCTCCGGACGCGCGGCGGCCTCGGCCGCATCGTCCCGCAGCTTTCCGAGCTTGGTGGCGACACGCAGCGCCGCGAGCCGCCCACGCGGCTCGGCCGCCTCGGCCCCGCCGATGCCGGCGCCGTCGCCGGCGACGAAGACATTCGCCTGCGAGGTTTCGCCCCAGGTGTCGAGCACGGGGATCTGGCAATGCTGGCCGGCATCCCATCTGACCGCGCAGCTCAGCGCGAGCGGGGCATGGATATTGGGCACAACGCCCTCATGGACGAGCAGCACCTCGGCGGCGACATCGCCTTCCCGGCCGTCCTGCGTGCGGTAATGCAGGCTTTCGAGACGCCCGTCGCCTTCGGCACGCAGCTCCGCGACATGGCGGATGATCGGGAAGCCGGCCCGTTTCAGCGCGAGCGACCAGGACAGGCCCTTGACGAGGTCGCCGAAGCGTCCGAGCCCCTGCGGCAGATGGCGCAGCGCCGCGCCGACCCGTCCGCGCGGCGTGGTGTCGAGGAAGCCGGCGATCTTGCCGCCCGCCGCCAGAAGCTGCGTCATGTAGAGCAATGGCAGCGGCCCGCAGCCAGCGATCCAGACCGGCTTGTCCGGGACGGAATCGGCGGTCTTCAGCAGGATCTGCGCCGCGCCGACCGTCAGCACGCCCGGCAGCGTCCAGCCCGGGAAGGGCACCGGGCGCTCCTGCGCACCGGTGGCGAGGATGATCGCCTCAGCGGTCACGCTGCGGGCCCGGCCGTCGCGGGTCAGGAAGGCGCGAAACCCCGGCTCGATCTGCCAGAGCTGGCTCTGCGGCTCGTAGAGGGCGCCGCAGGCGCGAAAGGCGGCGGCGCGGTCGATGCCGGCGCGATAGGCTTCGCCCAGCCGCGCCAGGCGCGGCGTCGCAGCGACGGTCTCGATAGCGCGCCAGATCTGGCCGCCGGGCGCCGGCTGATCGTCGACCACCCGCACGGACAAGCCATGGCGACGGGCTGTCACGGCAGCGGCCATGCCGGCCGGCCCCGCGCCGACGATCAGGAGATCGGTATGATGATCGCTCATGCCGAGAGGCTCCGGCGTCCTTGCTGGCGGGCCACGGACATGCCGTCCCGCACCGGGGTCAGGCAGCTCTGCACGGAGCCCTGGCCATCGACCTCGACGAGGCATTCGAAACAGACGCCCATCATGCAATAAGGCGCCCGGCGGCTTTCCGAGACCGGCGTGGTCCGGTTCCAGCCTTCGGGCTGGCGCAGCAGCACGGCGGCGACGCTCTCTCCGGCTTCGGCCCGGACCGGGCGTCCGTCGATATGGACCGTGACGGCGGACGGCCCTGGATCATGCAGCTTGCGGAACATCGAAGCGTCTCTGGTGGAAGGGAGAAAAGGTTTCGGAGAGCGAACCGGCCGTGATCGCCTCGGCGAGGGGATCGGCATGGAAGGCCGCGAGCGTCACGCCGGAATGGCAGAGCGCGACGAAGGCGCCGGGATGGCTCTCCGATTGCGCGTAGATCGGGTAGCCGTCGGGCGTCATGATCCGCAGGCCCGCCCATTGCCGGACGAGCCCGACATGTGCGAGCGCGGGAATGGTCCGGACCGTCTTGCGGCTCAGCGAGGCGGCGGCTTCGGTGGTGGTCGAGGCATCGAAGCCGACTTCGTCCTTGGTCGCGCCGATCATCACCGTGCCTTCCGCTGTCTGGCGCAGGCCGCTGGCGGGGAGGGGCAGGAAGGGGGAGAGTCGCTCGGTGACGAGCACCTGGCCCCGTTCCGGATGCACCGGCACATCGAGCCCGACCTGCCGGCCGAGAGCCACCGAGCCGAGCCCGGCGGCGATGACGATGCGCGGCGCCGTCAATGTCTCGCCGTCGAGGATGAGGCGAAAATCGGCGCCGGCCCGCTCGATCCGCTCGACGCGGGCGCGATGACGGATGTGGCCGCCGAGGCGGACCAGCCCGCCATGCAGCGCCGCCAGAAGCCGCAGCGGATTGGCGTGGCCGTCATGCCGGCCGAAGCTTGCGCCCGTCACGTCGGGACCGAGCCCGGCCTTGGGCAGCAGGCGCTCCAGCGCCGGCCGGTCGAGCATCTCCCAGTCCGGCTCGCCGTCGCCGCGCTGGTTGTGCAGGCGCATCAGGTCGAGGCGGCGCTTCTCGAAGGCCTCCTCCCCGAGGCAGAAGGTGAGGCCGCCATTCTGCTCGTAAGCGAGATCGCTCCCCGTCTCGGCTTCGAGCGCATCGGAAAAACCGCGCCACAGGGCGATGCTCCGGCGCGTCAGGGCCTGATAGGCCGGCATGCCGAGCCCCTTGCCCTGCAGCCAGACCAGGCCGAAATTGGCGCGGGCCGCGCGGAAGTCGCCATCGTCGCCGTCGAGCAGCAGCACGTTCTGGCGTCGCTTCGCCAGGCCGTAGGCGATGGCTGCCCCGACCGTTCCCCCTCCGATGACGACGATGTCAGGCCGCATGTGAATTTCCCTTGCCGGCTGAGACGTTAGGGAGCCATCTTGTATTTCGTCAAAGTCGTTTTTTGCTGGTTCCTATTCTTCAGGGTTATGCGATGGTTCGGCGGCTCAACCTGCGTCAGGTCGAAGCCTTCAAGGCGGTCATCGAATACGGCACGGTGAGCCGCGCCGCCGAGATGATGAACATCTCGCAGCCCGCGATGAGCAAGCTGATCGCCCATCTCGAGGCCGATACGGGCTTGCAGCTCTTCGACCGGGTGAAGGGGCGGCTGGCGCCGTCGCGGCGCGGCATGCGACTCTATGAGGAGATCGACCGCATCTTCGCGGGCGTGCGCCAGGTCGAGAATGCGGTGGAGGCCATCCGCCGCGACGAGCAGAGCCGGCTCCTGATCGGCGTCATGCCGGCGCTGTCGGGCTCCTTCATCCAGGAAGCGACCTCGCGCTTCCTGAAGGCGCAGCCCGGGGTGTTCTGTTCGGTGCAGTCGCGCAGCTCGCAATGGATCGCGGACGGGCTCGTCACCCGCAAGCTCGATGTCGGGCTGATCGTCGCGCCGATCGACAATCCCTATATCGTGGCGGAGCCGCTCATGGCGCATCCGGTCGTCTGCATCCTGCCGCTCGACCATCCGCTCGCGGCGCGGGAGGTGATCACGCCTCGCGACCTCGAAGGCGTTCCCTTCGTTTCCTTCGATCCCGAAAGCCATACCAGCCGGAGCATCGGCCGGGTCCTGGATGCCCATGGCGTCGTGCCGAACATCGTCATGGTGGCGAACGTCTCGCCCACGCTCTGCGAATTCGTCGCCGCGGGAACGGGCGTCTCGCTGGTGCATCCGCTGATCGTCGGCGGATTGCGTGACAAGCTTGCCATCCGGCGCTTCGAGCCGGGCGTTCAGCTCCATTTCCAGCTCTGCCGCATCCGCGACAGCCGCAACGCCCGGCTGGTCGATGCCTTTCTGCGAGGCGCACGCGAGGTGGCGGCCGAGATTTCGCAGACGATCCTTACGCCGGGCTGAGCCTCAGGGTCGCGAAGGCTTGCAGCAGCGAAGCGTGATCGCCGTCGCGCAGGTGGCGAAGCGCGGCAAGCAAGGACTGCCGTTGCGCCGATGTGGCGACGAGCCGGCAGGCCCGTTCCAGCTTGATCTCGAGATCGGCCCAGGACGGCGGATCCGAGGCTTCGCCGCGCGGCGCGGTGACGGGCGAGGCGAAGGAGCGTCCCTCGATGTGGATGGTGACGCGGGACAGGGTCTGCGCCGGAAAGCGGGCGTCGAGCGCGGGGTCGAGATTCAGCGAGACCTTCTCGGCGAGGGCGACGATCTCGGGCCGGTCGACGGCCGCTTCCGTCAGCGGCAGCAGCGCCTCCGGCCCGTCGATCGCGAGCAGGGCGAGGCAATAGGGGATCGAGAACTGGATATCGGTGAAGCTCTGGGGCCGTGGCCGGTTCGCCAGACGCAGGGCGCCGGAAAAGGTCGCGACCTCGATGGCGTCGATGCGGTGCGGCTCGATGCAGTTTTCGGCGAGGAGGTCCAGCAGTGCCTCGGCCGGCGCATGGACATGCCGGCAGCAGGCATGGAACTTCATGTAGTTGCGCGCGATGTAATGCTGTCGGCCAAGACCCTCCGCCAGCCCTTCGAGCAAAAAATGCTCGTCATTGTCGAGAAGCGTCAGAGGGCCGGTATGTCCCGCCTCGGCCAGCAGCAGCGCGTTCGCGGCCGTCACGCTCGACCAGGGAATGCCTTCCTTGACGTCGCTGCCTTCCTGCGCGCGGAAGGCAGGCCCCGCCCCGGCATGGAGCTGGTTGGGCGCGCTGATGCCGGCGATGGCAAAACCATGCGCCAGTTGCTCCGCCGGCGTGCGCCTCAGAAAGCCGAGGGCCGCGACGACGCCGTAGCCCGACCACATCCCGGTATTGGCATAGAAGCGTCGGGCCGCGCCGACCGCGACGCCGACCTCGTAGCCGACGACGATCGCCTGCAGCAGCTCGTCCGTCGTGGCCCCTGCCTCCTGTGCCGCTGCGAAGGCGGCCGGGATGATCGCGGCTCCGGGATGGCCGCGCGCGATCCTGTGCCCGTCGTCGAGATCGAGTGCGGCGGAAGCCGAGGCATTGCACCAGATCGCGCCGGCAAGGCCCGAGCTCTGCCCCGTGAACCAGACGGGCAGGGCGCCGCCGGCCATGGTCACCCGCGCGACCTGCCGAACCGCGCGCGGGCCCGGCGCCGCGATGCCGGCGGCCGCGGCCGCCACGAGATCGAGCACGCTGCGGCAGGCCGCCTCCCGCAGTTCCGCCGTCAGGGGCTCGCGGCGGGCGGCGCCGATAGAGGCCGCGAGGTGTCGCACGATCTCCACGGCGGAGCTCCCGGCTCGGACAGTCTCAACGCGGCTTCAGCGTGGTGGCTTCGGTGATCGGCGGAGCGAGGTTCATCGCGCCCTTGAGCTCGTAGCCGAGATCGAGCCGGTCGCTGCGCGCCCAGACCTGCCGCAGCTCGAAGAGCGGGATGGCGCAGACATCCTCCATGATCTTGCGCTGCGCCTCCTTCCACAGGGCCTTCTGCGTGTCGGCATCCGGCGCGGTGCGTGCTTCCTCGATCTCCTTGTCGGCGACCTTGCAGTGCGAGAAATTGGTCGCGGCGGTGGGCGTGCCCACCGTCGCCCGCGAATGGAAGAACTCGCTGAGATAGGTGTCGGCGATCGGGAAGCGCGCCGCGCCGTAGAAGACCAGGCCGCTCAGGTCCTTGCGCGTCTGGCTCTGATAGGTGGCGTGGTCGACGACCTGCATCTCGAGCTTGATCCCGGCCTTGGCGAGCTGCGCTTGGATGATCTCCATGATCGGTTGCTGCGCCGAGATGTTCGAGACGATGGCCTTGATCGTCACGCCGTCCTTGTGGCCGGCCTCGGCGAGCAGTTCCTTGGCCTTGGCGAGATTGAAGTCGTAGCGGACCGAGCAGTCCTCGCCGAGATAGCCGGGCGGCACGATCGAGCAGCCCTTGGGGCCGACATCCTTGCCGACATAGCGCACGAGGTCGTCGACATTGACCGCGGCGGCGATGGCGCGGCGCACGCGGATGTCGTCCAGCGGCGGCTGGCTCTGGTTGAGGTGCAGCAGCCGGTATTCGCCGGGCCGGAAGATCTCGACATTGAAGCCCGCACGCTTGCGGGCGGAATCGACCCAGCGCTGCTCGCGCTTGGCATAGATCAGGTCGACCTCGCCGGAGGTGAAGGCGAGCTCGCGGGCGCTGTCTGAGGGGATGGCGCGGATCACGATGCTGTCGATCTTCGGCTTGCCGCGGAAATAGTTCGGGTTGGCGGCGAGCTTGACGTATTGCTGGGTCACCTGCTCGACGTAGGTGAAGGGGCCGGTGCCGACGGGATTCGTGCCGAATTTGTCGCCCAGCTCCTCGGCCGCCTTGCGGCTGACGATGTTGCCGCCATGGTAGTTCGTGACGCGGCCGAGGAAATTGACGTCCGTATATTTCAGCGTGACCCGAACCGTGAGATCGTCGAGCTTCTCGACCTTTTCGATCGCCGCGAAATCCGAGGAGAAGGTCGAGCGCTTGGGGTCGGCCGAGCGCTGCAACGAATAGACGACATCGTCTGCCGAGAGCGTGCCCCAGTCGCCATGGAACTTGACGCCCTGGCGGAGATGGAAGGTCCAGACCTTGCCGTCCGGCGACTGCTCCCAGCGCTCGGCCAGATCCGGCTCGATATCCTTCGGATCGGCGCTCCCCGGCTTGAACCGGACGAGGCCGTTATACATCCAGCCGATCACGGTCTTGTCGCTGGTGGAGCTGGCGCGGTGTGCATCGAGCGTCGAGACGTTGCCGTCCCCGGCGACGCGCAGCACGGTCTCCTGGGCCATGCCCGCAACCGGCAGGCAGGCGGCGAGCACCAGGCCGGCGAGCCCGACGACAGAGTTCCTGATCATGCAATCCCCTCGACTTTGTTTCTTGGCTCCAGTCTGGGCGCTGCGATCCCAGGCTGTCCAAGTCGAAATCGGGTGGGGCGTATTCTGATTGGTTATGGAAGAGGGGCTCGCGGCAGCCGCCATCGACGGCATCACGCGGATGGCGCGATACCGCGACGTTTGAAAAGGCTGCGATGCCGATGGCCGGACGGGCCTGCGGGTCGTGTCAGGATTTGAACAGCTTGAAGTGGCTGTTGAATTCCCGGTAGCTGGTTTCCAGGATCCTGGTGCCGCCTTGTGTCTTCAGCGCCTCGCCGGTCGCCACGCCGAGATCGGCCGCTGTCTCCGCCGGCCCTTCCTCGGTGGCGATGATGCGTTCCTGCCCGTCGAGCGAGGTGACCTGAGCCTGCAGCGTCAGCCGGCCGTCCTTCCAGCTGGCGCAGGCCCCGACCGGCAGGCTGCAGCCTGCTCCCAGCGTATGCATCATGGCGCGCTCGGCATCGACTTCGGCGCGCGTCTGCGGGCACTGGATGGCCTGCAGCACCTTGAGGATGTCGCTGTCCTGCGCGCGCGCCTAGCGTCGCGCCGCAGAGAGCGTCGCGCGGATCTTCGCGCTTGGGCACGGCGGCGAGCACGAGCCCGTCGCGCAGGGTCGTCGGCAGGTCCTTCAGGGAATGGACGACGAAGTCCACCTCGTTGCGAAGAAGCTGTTCCTCATGCTCGGTCGTGAAGACGCCGACCATGCGAAACTGGTGGAATTCCGACACCCTGTCGCGATCGGCGACGGTCGAAGCCGATCGGATCTCGAATTCGATCTCCGGGAATGCCGCCTTGATCAGACCGATGACGAAGTTAGTCTGAGCCATCGCCAGCGGGCTTCGGCGGGTGCCGACTCGAAGCAACATTTGTTCTTTCCGAATTCAGGTAGCGGACTGCCCAATGTGACCGGGGCTGTAACATCGCTCACCCGGCGCGCCTAGTGCCGCCATGCGGGAACGAGCCGCGACTGAATGCGGGCAGGCCGCCAATGTCCGGCGGATCTGCTCAATGATGCGCGAGGATTTCCCCGAGAAAGGCACGCGAGCGCTCGTGTCGCGGGTTCGAGAAGAACGCGTCCGGCGCGTTCTCCTCGACGATCTCGCCATCGGCCATGAAGATCACGCGGTCGGCCACCTGGCGCGCGAAGCCCATTTCATGGGTGACGCAGATCATGGTCATGCCGTCGCGCGCCAGGGACACCATCGTGTCCAGCACTTCCTTGACCATTTCCGGGTCGAGTGCCGAGGTCGGCTCGTCGAACAGCATGGCCTTGGGCTCCATGCACAAGGCGCGCGCGATCGCGACGCGCTGCTGCTGGCCGCCGGAGAGCTGGGCCGGGTATTTCGCCGCCTGATCGCCGATGCGCACCCGCTCCAGGTACTTCCGGGCCGTCTCTTCCGCCTCGGCGCGCGAGAGCTTGCGCACCCGCATCGGCGCGAGGATGCAGTTTTCCAGCACCGTCTTGTGCGGAAACAGGTTGAACTGCTGGAACACCATGCCGACCTCGCGGCGTACGGCATCGACGGCGTCCTGGCTGTCGCTCAGCCGGTGGCCTGCCACCACGATCTCTCCGCTCGCGATCGGTTCGAGATGGTTGATGCAGCGGATCAGCGTCGACTTGCCCGAGCCGGAAGGGCCGCAGAGCACGATCTTCTCGCCCTTGGTGACCGAGAAGTCGATGCCCTTGAGGGCATGGAACGGGCCGTAGAACTTCTCGACCTGCCGCATCTCGATCATTGGAGCGGCCGCTTCTTGGACGGCGCGGCTGGTGCTGTCATGGGTCCGGGTCATGTCGATCTCCCTCATTTTGCCGCCCCGGCCGCCATTCGCTGCTCGAGCCTGCGGCCCCAGAGCGAGAGCGGCCAGCACATGGCGCAGTACAGCGCGCCCACCACGCCGAAGACGAGCAAGGGCTTGTAGATCTGGTTGGAAACGATGGTGCCGGCCCGGGTCAATTCGATGAAGCCGACGATCGCGGCAAGCGACGTTCCCTTGAGCAATTGCACGAGGAAGCCGACGGTCGCCGGCAGCGAGAGCTTGAAGGCCTGCGGCATGACGACGTCGACCATCCGGCTCCAGCCGGGCAGGCCGAGCGCATTGGCGGCCTCGCTCTGGCCTGATGGCACGGCCTGGATCGCACCGCGCCAGATCTCGCCGAGGAAGGCCGAGGCATGCGCCGTCAGCGCGACCGAGACGGCGGCCCAGGCCGGGAAGTTGAAGCCGAGCAGCGGCAGGCCGAAATAGGCGACGAAGAGCTGCATCAGCAGCGGCGTGCCCTGGAACACCCCGATCCAGCAGATCATCGGAATCCGCAGCCAGGGCGAAGGCGAAACCCTGAGCACCGCCACGACGATGCCGAACAGGATGCCGCCGACGAAGCCGATGACGGTGAGGAACAAGGTCCAGAGCAGGCCTTGCAGCAGATAGGTCAGTTCCTGGATGCCCATGTCCTGCTTCCTCAGCGCTGCGGATAGCTGAAGGCCCAGCGGCCCAGCGCCGCGAGCAGCCACATCGTCGCGAGCGAGATCACCAGATAGATCGAGGTCAGCGTGAAATAGACCTCGAAGCTGCGGAAGGTTTCCGCCTCGATGCGCTGGCCGACCGAGGTCAATTCATAGGCGGAGATCGAGGTGCAGATCGCCGTGGTCAGCGTCAGCAGGATGAACTGGCTGGCGAGCGACGGGTAGATCGCGCGCAGCGCCGGGATGAGCACGATCAGCCGGAAGACCTCGTGCTTGTGCAGGCCGAGCGCCAGGCCGGCTTCCGTCTGCCCCTTCGGGATGCTCTCGACGCCGCCGCGGATGATCTCGATCGCATAGGCGCCGCCATTGAGGCCGAGCGCCAGGATGGCCGTGACCGTCGGATTCAGGCGGACGCCCGCGAGCGGCAGCGCGAAGAACAGAAAGAAGATCTGCACCAGGAACGGCGTGTTGCGGATGATCTCGACGAAGAGCGTCACCAGCAGCGAGGGGATCCGCATCTGCATCCGCAGGATGACCACGCCCATGACACCGACGACCATGGCGATGACCATGCCGGAAAAGGCCAGGAACAAGGTTCCCAGCGCTCCGAACAGTAGCGATTTCCAGGCGTCGGCCACGACGCTGAAGTCGAGAGTCATCGTTCTTCCCTTGCGGTGCGCTTTGTCTCAGTCATCCCAGGCGGGCGCCCACTCGAAGCTGGAATAGCGCTGGCCGCGGGCAAGCCCGTGGATCGCAGCCATGTCTTCCGGCGACAGTTCGAAATCGAAGAGCTCGAGATTGGCCCGCATGTTCTCGGGCTTGGACGAGCGCGGGATCGCGCCGACGCCATCCTGCTGGACCAGCCAGCGCAGCGTCACCTGTCCCGCCGACTTCCCGTATTTGCGGCCGAGCGCATTGAGCAGATCGTTGTCGAAGACCTTGCCGCGCGCGATCGGCTGGTAGGCGTTCAGCAGCATGCCGGCGCGCCGCATCCGGGCCAGCAGCTTCTCCTGCGACAGGAAGGGGTGATACTCGACCTGATTGCAGAACAATTCGGCCTTGTGGATCTCCAGCGCCTCGTCGAGCAGCGCGACCGGGAAGTTGCTGACGCCGATCAATCGCGTGCGTCCCTTCCGCTTCTCCTCGGCGAAGGCTGCCAGCGTCTCAGCCAGCGGAACATCCTTCGTCGGCCAGTGGACGAGCAGCAGATCGACCTGGTCGAGCCCGAGCCGGTCGAGGCTTTCGTCGACGCGGCGATGGACGGTCTCCGGTGCGAGGTCGTTGAACCAGATCTTGGTCGTGACGAAGAGCTCGGCGCGCGGTACGCCGGAGGCGCGGATCGCCCGCCCGACCTCGGCCTCGTTGCCATAGCGGATCGCCGTATCGATCTGCCGGTAGCCGAGATCGATCGCGGTACGGATCGCCGCCTCGCCGGCCGGGCCGGTGATCTCGAAGGTTCCGAACCCCAGCGCCGGAATGACCTCGCCCTGGATCGTCTTGGTCGTCGCTGCGATCGTGCCGGTCATGGGGCCGCTCCTCCTTGTGCGAGCATCTCCGCCAGCGTGACCGTGCGGTCTTCGCGGGCGGCAAGATCGACCGCGAGCGTCGCGGCCAGCGTGGCCATGCCGTCCCGGGCGGTGATCAACGGCTGCTGCTCCCGCCTGACGACGGCGGCGAAATGGGTAAGCTGGGCGACATAGGTCGGCAGGCCGGCAGCGCCGCGGTAATGCCGCGCCAGCGGGTGCTGCCAGTGTTCGTCGTCGCGCTCGTGACGCCACAGATACATGTCCGAGACCGACAGCGCCGCCTTGCGCCCGGCCAGGAACAGGCAAGGCCCCGGCTGCGTGGGATGGTAGAGCGCCTGGCCGGAGCTGTATTCCCAGGCCCAGGGGCTGACGGCGTTGTCGGAGATGATGAAGCTGCCCAGCGCGCCATTGGCGAAGCGGATCGAGAGGCTCGCTCCATCCTCGACCGCGAAGCCGCGCGCATGGGAGGTGAAGGCGCGGATGCTGTCGATCTCGCCGACCAGGTGGCGCAGGATGTCGATGTCGTGGATCAGGTTGATGAGCAGCACGCCCCCGCCAGCGCTTTTCCTCCAGGCGACGTCGAAATAGTTGGCCGGCTTGTCGAACAGCGTCATGCCGTTGACGGCGACGATGTCGCCGAGCTCGCCGGCTGTGATCGCCTGCTTCGCCGCGCGGATGTCGGGGCTGTGGCGGCGTTGATGGCCGACCAGCACCGGCACGCCGGTGCGTTCGGACGCCTCGACGATCCGGGCGGCGGAAGCGATGCTTTCCGCGACGGGCTTCTCGATCAGGCAAGCGATGCCGCGTTCGATGCAGGCCAGCGCTGCCGGGGCGTGGAGCTGGTTCGGCAGCGCGATGATCGCGCCGTCGGGGCGCAACTCGTCGAGCATGGCGACATAGTCGGACCGGTACGGCACCGACAGCCGCTCGGCCAGCTTCGCGGCCTCAGGGGAGGGGTCGCAGATGGCGGCGATGGCGATGTCGGGATGCGACGCCATCAGGTCCGCGTGCTCGCGGCCGATGAGGCCCGCTCCAAGCAGGGCGATGCGGATCATCGGGTCAGCTCTGCCATGGCGCGCAAGGCGAGCCGATAACCATAGGCGCCGAGCCCGGCGATCACGGCGGTGGCCGTCTTCGAGACCAGCGAGTTGTGGTAGATCGCCTCGCGCTGATGGATGTTCGAGATGTGCAGTTCGATCTTCGGGCGATCGAACATCTTGAGCGCGTCGAGTATGGCGATCGAGGTGAAGGTGTATCCCGCCGGATTGATGATGATGCCGGCGGCATCCTTCCGCGCGGCATGGACCGCCTCGATGATCTCGCCCTCGAAATTCGACTGGCGGAAGTCGATGGCGAGGCCGAGCTCGGCCGCGTCGGTCTCGCACCAGCCCCGGATCTCGTCGAGGGTGGTGCGGCCGTAGATCTCAGGCTCGCGCTGGCCGAGCAGATTGAGGTTCGGCCCGTTCAGGATGAAGATCGTTCGCATGGCGGTTCCTGGCGAGATCGGCAGTCGGACGCGGCCGCATGGATGCGGTCGCGCCTCGTCTCAAGGGGGTCGGGTGGCGCCCGGTGCGGCCCGTCACTTCACGGTGAAGGGCACGCCCTCGACGGCAGCCGGGAAGCTCGGCAGGGGCTGGGCCAGCCATTTCTCGCTGATCTTCGCGAGCCGGCCATCGGCCGCGACCTTGTCGATGAACTGGTTGAGCCAGGCATTGATCTCGGCATCGCCGAGCTTGGTGCAGATGCCCTGCCATTGCTCGTTGAAGACCAGCTTCTGCTCGTAGTCGTTGCCGGGCGAGGCCCTGTCGAGATTGATCTTGTAGGTCGTGTTGCCGCCGATCGCATCGACCTGGCCGGAGACCAGGGCCTGCATCGTCGAGCTGTCGTCGTCGAAGCGGCGGATATTGGGGATGTCGCCGAGCAGCGTCGTGATCGACTTGTCCTGCGCGGCGCCGCGCGGCACGCCGATGCGCAGGTTGCGGGCATCCTCGATGGTCTCGATCTTGTTCTTCTTGCTGGAGAGCAGGATGATCTTCAGGCCCGAATAGGGCTTCGAGAACTGCACGGCCTTGGCGCGGTCGGGATACATGCCCATCACGGCCATCTGCAGATCGACCTTGTTGGTCAGCAGGTTGGGGATGCGGGCGGCCACGGCGTTCGGCACGAACTCGACCTTGACGCCGAGCTCCTCGCCGATCAGCCGGCCCACATCGACGTCGTAGCCGATGTTCTGGCCGCTCGCGTCGATCGAGCCCCAGGGCGCCTGCTCGCCCATCACGCCGATGCGGATGACGCCCGCCTTCTTGATCTTTTCGAGCGACTGGGCGTCGGCCTGCGCGGTGGCGCCGACGAAGCCGAGCCCTGCCACCAAGGCAAATGCGGCGGCGCGAAGTGAAGAAATGCCCAACATGAATCCTCCTCTGACGTGCTGATATGTCGCCGGCTTCTCGGGCCGGCTGCCTGACCTCGAAGCGTTGCCGCTTCGATCTCTTGCCCCTCGTCGAAAGCCTGGAAGCTGAATCCGGCTTTCGGGGTCGTTCATCCCGCGCGAGCCTGTGCGCGGTTATTGCGCCTGCATATCCTCGCTGGTGAGGCTGAAGGCGGTTTCGTAGACATCGGCGCGGGGTGCCGCGAGAGCCCCGGTGGCTATCGCTAGCCGTTGTGCCTCGGGCAGGGCCGCCTCGATTCCGGCCTGGGACGCGCCTTCCAGCAGCAGCACGGCGTCGAAGCCTCTCTCCGCCATCGCGCTGCGCAGCTCCGTCTCGCGGGTGCGGACGCCGGAAACCTCGCTGCGGGCGATCCCGAGATGGACGCAGGCGACGCCGGGCAGGGCGAGCACGGCATCGACGAGGCCCTGCGCCGCCTGTCGCAGGACTGCGCCGCTGCCGGCCTCCGCGAAATCAAAGCGCAGCGTCGCCATGCTGCCGCCGTCGCCGGTCCCGGCCGACGCGACCCTGTCGCAGGCGACGCGCAGGAAATTCTGGAAGCTCGGCGCGATCTCCGCCGTCCAGCGCGTGGGATTGTTCAGCCG
>NZ_JBFRDQ010000059.1:0-21295 GCF_052113865.1 Allobosea sp. TAB14
CACCGCCAGCCACCGCCAGCAAGCAGCTCACCGGCGCGCTGACCTCGCTGAAGTCGCTGTCGTCGACCTTCGGCGCCAACCTCTCGGTCGCCCAGACCCGTCAGGACTTCACCAAGGATATGACGAACGTCCTGACCACCGGCGCCGACAACCTGACCAATGCCGACGCCAACTCGGAAGCCGCCTCCCTGCTCGCGCTGCAGACCCGTCAACAGCTCGCTCAGACCGCCCTTTCGCTGGCGAACCAGGCCGACCAGGGCGTCCTGCGTCTGTTCTGATCTTCGGTCCGCAGAAGCGGATCCGCCCGCAGGACGCGGGACGAAGTCAAAGAGCGGCGGAGCTTCGGCTCCGCCGTTTTTCTGTTTGGGTCGCGGTCACGCGGCTGACCCCAGGATTAACTTTTTATTATCCCTAACGAGTGATGATCACCCCTGAAATCAGGTTGCATCGCGCCGGAGTCGCGCGTTCAGGGGACCGAAGATGGCCAGCACGATCCTTTCCAATGGCGTTCGCAACAACCTGCTGACGCTGCAGCAGACCACGGCGCAGCAGAGTGTGATCCAGAACCGCCTCGCCACCGGCAAGAAGGTCAATTCCGCGATCGACAACCCGGTGAACTATTTCACCGCCCTCTCGCTGAATGATCGTTCGAGCCAGCTCACCGGCCTGCTCGACGGCATCTCGAACGGCATTCAGACCATTCAGGCTGCCTCCAAGGGCATCGACGGCATCACCAAGCTGGTCCAGTCGCTGCAGTCGACGGTGAAGCAGGCCCAGGCTGACGCCGCCCAGAACCGCCCGACCGTCGTCGGAACCGGTACGACGCTCGCGACCGCGGGAGAACAGCTTGCGACCAACAAGAGCCTGAAGGACATCGCCCTCGACAAGCGGATCGGCTCCAACGGCGCTGCGGCCCCTGCCGCAGCGACCGCGTCGTCGCCGGGTAGCCTCGGCATCGACACGACCCCGGCCAACAATGACACGCTGACGATCCAGATCGTCACCAACCCGGCCGCACCGACCTCGACGACCAACGTCTCCATCGCACTCACCGCCAACACGACGATGCGCGACGTGGTCAACGCGATCAACACCTCGGGCGTCGCTTCGGCCTTCGTCGACGAAAAGGGCCTGCTCAACATCAAGGGCAACGGCTCCGAACAGCTCGGCGTCGGCATCGGCACCGGCGTCGGCGCCGCGGCTGCGACGACCGCCGCCTCGACCGGCACCKCCAACACGGCCTTCGGCCTTGCCGCYGCCGACCGCACCACCGGCGCGGCCTCGTCGGGCRTCACCTCGGCCGTCCGCTCGAACCTGATCGACCAGTACAACGATCTGCGCARCAAGATCGACGAYCTSGCCAAGGATTCGRGCTTCAACGGCATCAACCTGCTSSMSGGCGACCGCCTCTCGATCCAGTTCAACGAGAAGACCGGCAAGAACCAGACCAAGCTCGAYRTYCAGGGCWCGAACCTGACCTCGGACAATCTCGGCATCCCGCAGGCCATCAACACGCAGCTTGCAGGCTTCATCAACTTCCAGAACGACGCCGATCTGGACAAGGCCACCGCCGCCCTCACCGGCGCGATCACCTCGCTGAAGTCGCT
The DNA here is from genome assembly GCF_052113865.1 of Allobosea sp. TAB14. Classification (NCBI taxonomy): domain Bacteria; kingdom Pseudomonadati; phylum Pseudomonadota; class Alphaproteobacteria; order Hyphomicrobiales; family Alloboseaceae; genus Allobosea; species Allobosea sp. TAB14. The sequence continues at coordinate 1,608 of NZ_JBFRDQ010000059.1, forward strand.
CTCCTCGACGCTGGGCTCCAACCTCTCAGTCGCCCAGACCCGTCAGGACTTCACCAAGGAACTGGCCAACGTCCTGACCACCGGCGCGGGCAACCTCGTGCTGGCCGACCCGAACGAGGAAGGCGCGAGCCTGCTGGCGCTCAACACCCGCCAGCAGCTCTCGCAGACCGCGCTCTCGCTGGCGAACCAGGCCGACCAGGGCGTGCTGCGCCTGTTCGGCTGACGCCTCCGGGTTCGCTTCGCCCCTCTCCCCTCGGCCAGAAGGCAGGACAGACATGGCTCTCAAGGTCGAGCTCAAGCCGCGCGAGCGCATCATCATCGGTCAGGTGGTGATCCGCAACGACGAGCAGCGCACGCGCTTCTTCATCGAGGGCGACGCCCCGATCCTGCGCGAAAAGGACATTCTCACGGCCGCGACCGCGGACAGCCCGGCGAAGAAGATCTATTTCGCGATCCAGTTGATGTATCTCGCCCAGGATCCGACGCTTCAGCACGAGGTGTTCTTCCAGCTCGTGCGCGATTTCGTCCAGGCGGCTCCCAGCGCTCTGCCGCATATTCACGAGATCAATAACCGCATCTTAAGCGACGACCTCTACAAAGCTCTCAAGGCCGCCAAGAAACTGATCGCCTACGAAGCGGAACTGATCGAGCATGCAAAACGGGTTTAACGCCTACGCCGCCGCTGCCAAGACGGCCCAATCCGTCGTTTCACCCCGCGAACTCGAAGCCTCCCTGCTGATCAAGGCCGCAACCCGGCTGCAGGCCGTCGCCGACGACTGGCACGCCCGCGAGCAGGACCTCGACGAGGCGCTGACCTATAACCGTCGGCTCTGGACCCTGCTCGTCTCGGCGGTGATCGCCGAGGACAACCCGCTGCCGGTCGGCATCAAGACCAACATCCTCGGCCTGGCGAATTTCATCTTCAACCAGACCTTCAAGATCGCAGCCGACCCGCAGYCGCAGGGCCTCGGCATTCTGGTCAACATCAACCGCGACATCGCCGCAGGACTGCGCGGGCGCTGAGAGCGCCTGTCTCCACGGCCACGACCGGCCTCAGAACTGACGAAACCGCCGCTTCCGGACCCGGAGGCGGCGGTTTCGTCTTGTCGCGCGACGAGGGCCCAGCGCAGGACCGGACGCGGCTCAGAGATAATTCGTCAAGGTCAGCTTCGAGAGCATCGAGGTCACCTGATAGCTCGCCTGGAGCTGCGTCTGCAGGGCGAGGATCTGCGTCGCCACCTCCTCGGTGGTGACGTTCTGGACCCCGGACAAGGTCGTGGTCAGGTAGTCCTTGGTGCTCTGATGGCGATCCTTGGCACGGTCGAGCGCCGTCTGGGCCGAGCCGAGCTCGGTGATGATCTCGGCCGGCTTCTGCGTCGTGCCGCCGAAGCCGAGCTTGTCGCTGACCCGCGCCGCCATCGCCTCGTAGCGCGGCTGCGAATTGGGATCGTCGGCCGGGAAGGTCTCGGCCGCCATGATCGCGAACTGGGCAAGCCCCACCTGGAACGTCTGCTCGTTCGCGCGGGCGCCGGTGCCGACGATCTGCCCTTGGTCGACCTGCACGGTCGAGGTGCCGCGCGCCGGGTCCGAGCCGTCGTCGCCGCGATACCAGATCACGGTGGTCGCGGCCGCGCCTGCATTGGTCGGCGGCGCCGTCGCCGTGTCGAAGGGTGGGCCCGGCACGCGCTTGGGCGGATTGCTCGGGCTGCCGGCGAAGAAGTCCTGAGCGGCAACCTGGGACGAGGCGGCCGAGAGCGTGGTCTTGGCCTCCTGCCCCAGCGCGGCCGAGATCGCCGTCCTGAGATTGGCGGCCGTGGCATTGGTATCGGCACCGATCTCGAAGCTGTTCGTGTCCGAGCCCTGCGAGCCGTTCGCGCGCGCGGTCAGCTTGATCGTGGTGGTCGTGCCGTCCGGCAGGTTGAGGCCGATGGTCACGGTCTCGCCGGCCGCCGGCTGGGCGGCGACATTGATCGAGAGATCGGCGGGCGGGCCGGCGTTCAGCGTCGTCGTGATCCCGGCCGAGCTCGTCGCCGCGCTCGCCAGCTTGAACCCGTAGGGGTGGACCGTCGCCTCCTCGGAGATCGTCGCGGTCGTCCCGGCGCCTCCCGCGGTCAGCCGGCCGAGGCCGGAGCCCAGATCGGCCTGGCGCCGCTCGTCGATAAGCTGCTTCAGCCCGGCCTTGCCGGCACCGTCGCCATTCATGATCTCGTCGAAGCCCGCCACCGGCTCAACATCCGACGTCTTGCCCGAGAACAGGTAGCGGCCGTTGACGTTGGTGTTGAGCAGGTCGAGCGTCTGCTTGAACTTTTCCTGCGCGAGCACCTGCGGCGCGGTCTGGCCGGTCGAGCTCGCCAGATAGGTGTTCGAGCGCATGTCGTTGCGGCTCTCGCTCGTCATCGTCGCGAAGTTGCTGACCGCGTTCGACATGAGCTTCAGATTGGTATTGGAGAGCTGGATGCCGTCCAGCCAGGAATCGAGCGTGGTGATCTTGGCGTTGAGGTCCAGGCTGACGGTGCGGTCGGCGCCGAGCCCGCCATAGCTGGTGCTGCGCTCCTTGGTCGCGAGCTGGCGCTGCAGATCGTCGAACTGCGCGCGCTGCGAGACGAAGTCCGAGGTCCTGGCAGCGCGATAGGCGCCGGTGCCGTAGGCGTTGATGGTCATGGCAGCCTCACACTCTCATCAGCATGTCCATCATCTCCTTGACCGTGGAGATGATGCGGGCATTGGCGGCATAGGCGTTCTGGAGCTCGATGAGCTGCGACATTTCCTGGTCGACATTGACCTGCGCGGTCTGCTGGAAGCGGCTCTGGATCGAGGCCAGCGCGACCTGCTGGCCCTCGTCGAGCCGCTTCGCGTTCTCGACGGCCTGCCCCTGCGTGGAGATGACGCGCTGCACGAGATTGCCGACCGTGCTGCTGGACGTCGACGTGCCGCCGTCCAGGCCGGTCGCGTTGGTGATGGCGCGCTGGCTCTTGGTCAGGCGCTCGAGCATGAGCTGCGGGCGCGTCGCGTCGCCCTGCGCCGTCGCCGGGTTGGTGCTGTAGACCGTCAGCAGCGAGCGGTCCGCGATCAGCCCGGGATTGACCGTGATGCGCGAGGCGTAGCCGACCGTCTGCGAGCCGCCGTCATAGGAGCCGGTGAAGGCCTTGGCGGCCGAGCCGTCGACGAAGAACGGCAGCTCGGCGGTGCCGCCCGCCGATGACAGCGCCGTATTGGTCGGCCGCGCCGTGAGCCCGACCACGTCGCGCGTGCCGGCCGCGCCGTCGTCGAGGATCTGCAGGGTCGAGCCGGTGTTGGAGACGGTGAAGCCGGGTCCGACCGCCGCCTGGATCTGCGCCGCGACGGAGGCCGGGCCGCCCGAGAAATCGATGCCGACGACGCGGTTGTTGGCGTCGCCGCCCGCCGAGGCCGGCAGCGGCAGCGAGGCCGCGGAATCCACCCTGACGAAGGTGAAGCGCTGGGTCTGCCCGCCGGGCGTGACCTTGTAGTCGAGCGTGATCGCGTTGCCCGCCTGGAGGCCGGTCATATCGACGTCGAAACCGCTCGCAGCGCCCGCCGTCGCGGGCGTACCCGCGATCTCGCGGTCGGAGAGCGCCTTCGACATCTGGGCGGCGATCTCGTCGAGCTGGGCCTGGGCCTGCACCAGCGACTTGTCGCGCAGCTCGATATTGGCGGCGATCGAGCCCGACCTGAACACGTTGTTGGCGATCGCGTCCGACATGTTGCCGGAGGCGTCCTTCATCGTGATCGTGCCGACGCCGCGCTTCGTCGGATCGGAACTCCACTGATCGCCGGGCTGGAGATCGGAATGCTGGTCGAAGCTGAAGGTGACCGCGGCCTGGCCGTCGAAGAGCTGCGTGCCCGAGCCGGTGACCACGCTGATCGAACCGCGCGCATCCTCGGTCGTCTTGATGTCGACATATTGCGACAGCTCGGACAGGATCAGGTCGCGCTGGTCCTTGAGGGCTGCCGTCGCGTTGTCGTGCGGGGCGGCGACGACGCGGGCATTGACCTTGGTCAGCGCGCCGAGCAGGTCGTTGACCCGGGTCACGGAGGCGCCGATGCCGGCCTCGGCCTGGCTGCGCAAGGCCTGCACGCCATCGGACAGCCCGTTGAGTCGCTTCGCCAGCGTGTTGGCGGCGTCGAGCACCTGCGAGCGCAGGCTATAAGACGAAGGATCGTTCTGCAGGCCCTGCAGGGCGCTGGTGAAGTTGTTGTAGATCGTATCGAGCGCGGTCGAGCTGCCCGGCGCGCCATAGAGCTGGTCGAGATTGGAGAGCGCGCCCGCGCGGGTGGAGGTGTATCCGGACCCCGCCGATTCCTGCCAGAGCTGGCTTTGGACGATCGTGTCCAGCAGGCGCTGCACCTGCGTGCTCTGCACGCCGATGGTCAGCCCCGACAGGCTGTCGGTGTTCGAGACGACGCGCCGGACATAGCCGGCCGTTCCGGCATTGGCGACGTTCTGCGAGACGACGCCGATGCCGACCTGGGTGGCGTTGAGCCCGCCGATCGCCGTATTGAGGGAGGTGCTCAGCCCCATCGTCAACTCCTGTCGTTATCGGCGGCCCTCCTGGACCGCCTTCGCGGACGTGCCGGTCAGCGGATGATGTTGAACACCGCGGTCAGCATCTCCTGCGCGGTGCTGATGACCTTGGTGTTGGCCGAATAGGCCTGCTGGGTGACGATCATCTTCGAGAACTCGTCGGCGATGTCGGTGTTGGACTGCTCCACGCTGCCGCCCACGAGCTGCGAGGTGCCCAGCCCGACGATCGGCGGACCCGACTCGATCGTCTCCTCATAGGCACCGCCGTCGAGGCGCTTGAGTGCGTTGTCGGCGTTGAAGCGCGACACCGCGATCTGTGCCATCGCGACGACCTGGCCGTTCGAGAAGGTGCCGATGACCTGGCCCTCGGCCGAGACCGAAACGCGGTCGAGCGTGCCGGCCGTGTAGCCATCCTGCCGGATGCTGCGGGCATCGATCTGGCCGCTGACGTCGCCGTTTTGGGTCAGGGCGGTGCCGCCATCGGTCGTGAGCTGGATGCCGGTGATCGCGTTGCCCCCGATCGTCATGTTCGGCAGCGGAATGGTGCCGCCGGCAGGCAGCGCCATCTTGCCGGTCGCATCGAAGGTCACGTTCACATTGGCGTTGCGATAGGCCACGGCGCCGCCGGTCGCGCCCGTATTTTCAGCGACGAAGAGGTTCCAGGTGTCGACCGTGGCCGGCGGACCGGCGGAGGCATTCGTCGTCTTGGCCCAGCGCAGCTCGACATTGGTCGCCTTGCCGAGCGAGTCGTAGACCGTGACCGAGCCGCCGGGAATCGACTGGCTGAGGAAGCTGGTGATCTCGCTGCCGACGACGAGGCCGGTGCCGGCCGGTGTGGCGAGCGGATTGCTCGTGGGGAAGCTCGCCGGGTTCAGCAGTTCGGAGCCGGGAACGGTGCTGTCGGCAGTGTTGGTCTTCGGATAGGCGGGGATGTTGGCGCTGTACTCGATGGAGGTCGTGGCCTTGGCCGGGAACTGGTCCTTGGTGATCCGCAGGACCTCCGGCTGGGTGCCGATGAGCTGGCCCGTCACCGGGTCGATCTTCTGGCCCTTGAGATAGTACCCCGCGCCGTTGACCAGATAGCCATTGGCGTCGAAGTCGAAATCGCCGCGGCGGGTGTAGAGGTTCTGGTTGGCGAACAGGGTGTTGGCGCCGACGCCGCTCTTGCGCTGATCGACCACGAAGAAGCCGTCGCCGTTGATCGCGACGTTGGTGTCGATCCGCGTGGCGTTGAGATCGCCCTGGATCGAGTTGGTCGCCTGGCTGAAGGCGGCGACCGAGCCGGCGGTCTGGCGGTTCAGCGCGGAATCCGGCACCAGGTCGGCGAAGGTCGTATCGACCCGCTTGTAGCCGGTCGTCCGCGAGTTCGCGATGTTGCCGGAAATGTTCTCCAGCGCATAGGACTGCGCCTGCATGCCCGAAACCGCTGTCGTCAGCGCACTGAAAACACCCATGGAACCCTCGCCTGGACCGGCATGCCCCTTGGGGGCAGCCCACAACTCTCGGCGAAGTCTGCACGCGCCATGCCACCGGCATGGTCGTTTCATTTCAGTGAGTTAGATCGTTTACAGGAGGTTTCGTGGCAGTCCGCGCCGGGCAGATTCGCCCATCCCCGGCAGATTCTGCCGGGTCTATTCCGCCTCTGCCTTGCCGCCGCGCCAGGAGGCGAGATCGCCCGCGACGTCCGACAGCGTTGGCGGCGTGGCCTCGACGAAGGGCAGCGGCCGGCAGACCGCGAGCGCTGCGAGCCCGATCCGGGCGGTCAGCATGCCGTTGATGACGCCTTCGCCGAGCTTGGCGGAAAGGCGCGCCGCGAGCCCCTGCCCCAGCACCTGCTGGATCACCGCATCGCCCGCCGCCATGCCGCCGGTCAGCACGAGATGGTTGAGCACTTGCCGCGCCAGCCTGAACAGGCCGAGCGTGCCGGGCCGCCCGGCATAGATGCCGGCGATGGCACGCAGCAGCCGCGCGCAGGCGACGAGGACGAAGAGCACGTCGACGAGCGCACGCGGGCTCACCGCCGTGACCAGCGAAACCCTGCGCGCCGCGATCGCGATCTGCGCCTTTGCCTGGCTGTCGAGCGGCGCGAGCAGGCTGCGCTCGGCCACTGTGAGCACATCGCGCGGCGCGAAAAGCTGCGGCAACGCCTCTTCGAGCTCGCCCCGGCCCTTCGCCGTCTGCGCCCGGCCCTTGTAGAGGCCGACGAGTTCGCCGGCGAGCGCCTTGGCATCGTCCGTCGTCCCGCCGACGAGCAGATCCGCACCGCGCTGGCGCAACGACTCGACCTTGCGCTCGCGCAGGATGTCGCGCAGCACCCGCACCAGCATCACCAGCAAGGCAAGGGCCGCGATGGCTGCGCAGGCGAGCGCGGCATAGCCGAGCGCCGGGTTCTGGCTCATCAGCGCCGAGATCGTGTTCTGGACCCAGACACCGGCAGCCAGCGCCAGGAAGCCGGACAGGCCGGCAACGAAGAGCGAGCCCCAGGAAAAAGCTCGTTTCGCCACCGGCACGGCCGCCGGCTCGGCCGCATCGACCGGCTCGCTCTCGGGCAGGATGGCGACATCGCCCTGCCGGATCACGCCGTCATCGACGTCCACCTCATGGGCCGCCTTCTCGCCCAGAAGGATCGCTCGCGGTGCCTTCGTCATCGCCGCGCCCTCCTCAGGCCAGCTTGTCGCCGATCAGGAATTCGAGCGCCCGGTCGAAGCGGATCTGCGGCGGCGGCTTCAGCCGCCCCCCTGCATCCGGCTCGACCAGCGGCGGGCGGAAGCGCGGCGCCCTGATCTGCCAACGCGCCTTCGGGTCGAAGATCGCGTCGGGCCGCTCCGGCAATTCGCCGGGAAAGATCGCAGCCTCCGTGATGCCGTCGAAGACCTGCCCGTCGATCTCCTCGCCCGCCTCCGGCACGCCGGCGATGGCCGGCAATTCCTCGCGCCCCTGCCGGATGCGCACTTCATGGGTCGCCCTGACGGCGGCCAGCGCCATCGCCTCGACCTGCGCGCCGGCGCCCTGCGCCCGCGTCAGCGCGCGCGACACCAGGAGCGACATCACCGCCGCGAGCCGGTCATGGCTGGAATGATGGATATGGTCGGCCTTGGTCGCGGCGAAGAGCACGCGCTCGATGCGCGGCGCGAACAGGCTGGAGAGCCAGGAATTGCGCCCGACCGAGAAGGCCGCGAGCGCCTGCCCCAGCGCGGTTTCAAGATCCGCCAGCGCCGGCGCCCCGGCATCGAGCGCCGCCAGCACGTCCACCAGCACGATCTGCCGGTCCAGCCTTGCGAAATGGTCGCGGAAGAAGGGCGTGACCACGACGCGCTTATAGGCCTCGAAGCGCTCCGCCATCAGCCCGGCCAGCGTATCGGGACGGGGCTCGCGATCATGGCCGAGATCGAGCGGGGCGAAAGTCAGCGCCGGCGAGCCGTCGAGATCGCCGGGCATCAGGAACCGGCCGGGCGGCGTCACTGCCACCGCCTCGGGGTCGGCTCGCAGCCGCGCCAGATAGCCCTTGAAGCGCTCGCTCGCCGCCTCGGCCGCGAGCTCGTCGGCAGGCCCCTCCGGATCGCATCCGGCGAGATCGGCGAGCCATTCGGCGGCGGCCGCGCGGCGGTGGGCCTTGCGCGCGTCCGCCACGGCTTGCGCCGACCAGCTCTTGTAGTCCTGCCCGATCAAGGCGAGGTCGAGCAGCCATTCGCCGGGATAATCGACGATGTCGAGCGTCAGCGTCGCCGGCCCCTTGAACCAGCCCGAGGCCCGCTCATAGTCGATCTCGACGCGCAGTTCCGAGATGCGCCGCGTCGAGTCCGGCCAGCGCCGCTCCGGCCCGTTCATCGCGGCGCGRTGCGCCTCATAGGGAAAGCGCGGYAYRTCGGGRTCSGGCTGSGGCACCAGCCGYACGCGGGCGATCCGCCCTTCCGATGCCGCCTTCAGCACCGGCAGCCGCGCCCCTTCGATCAGGTTCTGGATCAGGGCGGTGGTGAAGACGGTCTTGCCGGAACGCGACAGCCCCGTGACGCCGAGCCGCAGGCGCGGCCGCGCGAGTCCGAGCAGGCTGTCGCCGAAAGCCAGCGCCGCATTGCGGGCCGTATCGATGTAGGAGGTATCGCTCACGATGCGACGACGTTCATTCGTCGGGGCCTTCGCCCAGCGATGCGGGAGTGACGAAGCGGTCGAGCCGCCCGCCCCGCTCCGCCACATCGCGCCAATCCTCGATGGCGAAATCGATCACCGCGAGGCCGGCCGTCGGATATTTCTGGCTCATCCGCGCCGCCGCATAGCGGTCGCCATGCCCGGTCAAACGCCGCGCCAGCTCCTCGAATCCGGGATTGTGGCCGATCATCAGCAGCGTCCTTACCGAGGGCTCCGTCTCCTGCACGACATAGAGCAGCGCCCCGGGCTTGGCCTCGTAGATACGCGGTTCGTACTGCGTCGCCGGCTTCTCCGGCAGCATCGGCGCGACCAGCTCCCAGGTCTCGACCGTGCGCTTGGCCGGCGAGATCAGCACGAGGTCCGGCAGCAGCAGTTCGTCGGCGAGATAGCGCCCCATCACCGGAGCCGCCTCGCGCCCCCGCGGGGCGAGCGGCCTGTCCCGATCGGCCACGCCGGTGGGCCAGTTCGATTTCGCGTGGCGCAGAAGCATGAGGCGTCGCATCCGACGAACCTAATCGCGGGCATCCGCTTTTGCGAGCCCTTGCATCGCCGGGAACGCCGATGTCAGGAGCCCGAACAGCCGCGCCGCGTGCCTGTCGAGGAAAGCTTGCCGGTTGCCTTCCGCCAGGAAATCCAGTGCGCCATCGATCAGCAGCGTCGAGAAGCCATGCACTGCCGACCAGGCCAGCAGGACCTCGGGCAGCTCGGGATCGAGGGCGTCGGCGCTGGGTTTCCCGTCCCGAAGCTGAAGCGGCGGCAGGCCGCGGCCGAACCGGACTTCGCGCACAAGGATGGCGAAAGCCCGTGTCGAGGCGGCCCGGAAGGCAGGGTCCTCCCTGTCTATTCCGCGCTGGCCGAAGACCACGCGGAAGCGCCCAGGATTAGCGAACGCCGTTTCGACATAGGCCCGTGCGATCGCTGCAAGCCGGCTGGTCCCCGCCTCCTGCGCCGCCGCGACCGCGGCCTCCATCGCCGTCGAGAGATCGTCGAAGCCCAGCGTCGCGATCGCCGTCAGCAGGCCGGTGAGATTGCCGAAATGATGCGCGGGAGCCGCCGGCGACACCCCGGCCCGCCGGGCGCATTCGCGCAAGGTAAAGCCGCCGAGCCCGCGCTCGGCCAGGACCTCCTCCGCGGCCGCGATCATCGCCTGCCGCAAGGCGCCATGGTGATAATGCTCGCGCATGGCCCGGGGCGTCGCTTCGGCCATCGGCAACTCCGCCAATCCTAACAGTGTCAAAATAATCTTGACGACGTCAAGATAGCGAGTCAGAACCGTCCCGCAACTGAACACTGTCAAGTTCGGAGGTCGTCATGCCACCTTTGACGCTGGACGCCGCCTTTTCCGCGGCCAATCTGCTGGCCGTTGGCGGCTGGCTGTTGCTGCTCGTGACGCCGCGCTGGCGCGCCGGCCAGTTCCTCGCCGGCCTTGTCATCCCCAGTCTGCTGTCGCTCGGCTATCTCGTCCTGATCGGGGTGTACTGGCATCAGGCGCGCGGCGGCTTCTCCTCGCTCGACGATGTCGCGGCCCTGTTCGCCTCGCGGCCGCTGCTGCTCGCCGGCTGGGCGCATTACCTCGCCTTCGATCTCCTGATCGGCGCCTGGCTGCTGCGCCGCTCGCAACGCGAAGGTCTGCCGCATGGGGCGATGCTGCCTGTCCTCGCCCTGACCTTCCTCTTCGGCCCGGTCGGCTATCTGCTCTACCTCCTTCTTGCGGCGAGTCACGCCATCGCCTCGGAAGACCGGATTCCGCGTTTCCTGGCGCGGCTGCCGGCGCCGCTGCGCGCGCTCGAATGGGAGCCCCGGCTGACCGCCGCAGGGATCGCGATGCTGCTGCTGGCAGTCCCGACCGCGCTCGCCTACGCCCTCGATCCGCGCCTGTTCAACGGCGACAATGTCTGGCTCAAGCCGCTGAAGTTCGAGATCTCGGTCGCGATCTACCTCTTTTCCTTCGCGCTCATCCTGCCGCTGACCGGCGAAGCCTTCCAGCGCTCGCGGCTCGGCCGCTTCACGGTGCGGCCGGTGATCGCCCTGCTCACCTTCGAGATCGTCTACATCGCCTGGCGCGCCTCGCGCGCCGAAGCCTCGCACTACAATGAGGCAAGCGCGCTCGCCATCGCGCTCTATGCCGCGATGGGCATCGCGGCGGTGCTCTTCACGGCCGCCAGCGGTATCCTCGCCTATGGTCTCGCCCGCCGGGACGCCGCGCCGCTCCCGCCGGTGATGCGGCGCTCGCTCATCCTCGGCCTCGGGCTGACCGCCGTGCTCGGCATCCTGTCGGGCGTCGTCCTCAGCGCGACCGGATCTCATACGGTCGGCGCACTGCCGCCATCGGCGCCCGCCGTCCCGGTCTTCGGCTGGTCGCTCAGCGTCGGCGATCTGCGCTTCGGCCATTTCCTGGCGCTGCACGCCATGCAAATCCTGCCGGCCTTCGCGCTCTTCGCCTCGCTGCTTGGCCGCACCGCAGCGCTGCGCAGCGTCGAAGCCTTCGCCCTGGTCTATGCCGGCATCACCGCAGCGGCACTCATCGCTGCGTTGAACGCCCGTCCGCTGCTCGGCATCGGCTGAAGCTGGGCTCAGCGGCTCTCGCGCCGCGCCATGAAGGCGAGCTTCTCGAACAGCGAGACGTCCTGCTCGTTCTTGAGCAGGGCCCCGTGCAGCGGCGGGATGAGCTTGCGCGGGTCGCGCTCGCGCAGCACCTCCGGCCCGATATCCTCGGCGACGAGCAGCTTCAGCCAATCGAGCAGTTCCGAGGTCGAGGGCTTCTTCTTGAGGCCCGGCACCTCGCGCACCTCGAAGAACAGGCGCAACGCCTCCTCCATCAGCCGCTTCTTGATGCCGGGGAAATGCACCTCGACGATCTGCTGCATCGTCTGCGCATCGGGGAAGCGGATATAGTGGAAGAAGCAGCGGCGCAGAAAGGCGTCCGGCAGGTCCTTCTCGTTGTTGGAGGTGATGATCATCACCGGCCGCCGCGCCGCCTTGACGGTCTCGCCCGYCTCGTAGACGTGGAACTCCATGCGGTCGAGCTCGAGCAGCAGGTCGTTGGGGAATTCGATATCGGCCTTGTCGATCTCGTCGATCAGCAGCACCGGCCGGACGGGCGCGACGAAAGCCTCCCAGAGCTTGCCGCGCTTGATGTAGTTGGCGATGTCCGACACGCGCGGATCGCCGAGCTGGCTGTCGCGCAGCCGGCTCACCGCATCGTATTCGTAGAGCCCCTGCTGCGCCTTGGTCGTCGACTTGATGTGCCAGGTGATGAGCGGCGCGCCCAGCGCGGCGGCGATCTCCTCGGCCAGCACCGTCTTGCCCGTGCCGGGCTCGCCTTTCACCAAGAGCGGCCGCTCCAGCCGGATCGCGGCGTTGACGGCGACGGTGAGGTCCTCCGTCGCGACATAGTTCTCGGTGCCGGCAAAACGCATGAGCGATCCTTCTGACTGTACGCCGGTACGCTAGCCCATCGGCGCCGAACGCGAAAACCGCCATTTGCACGCTCGGCGCGAAGGTCATTGCCTAAGCGCTCGCGTCGCAAGGCGAATTTCTCTCCGCCATCGCAATTCGAAGGTTGTGCATCGCACCCACGAATCGCAAGAATGACGAGGCATCCGCTTCTCCATCGAATCGCAAGGGCAGGCCTTGGCCGGAACCGTCGATCCTTCCGTCTACAAGGACGCCGTCGTCGTGCTCGCGACGGCCGGCGTGATCGTGCCTTTTGCCAAGAGCTTCAAGATCAATTCGATCATCGCCTTCGTGGCCTGCGGCGCGCTGCTCGGCCCCTTCGGCCTCGGCGGGCTGGTCTCCAAGGTGCCGCTGCTCAGCACCGTCACGGTCTCGAATGCGGAGGCGCTGGCCGGGCCGGCCGAGCTCGGCGTCGCCTTCCTGCTCTTCGTCATCGGGCTCGAATTGTCCTTCGAGCGCCTGATGACGATGAGGCGCCTCGTCTTCGGCCTCGGCCTCGGCCAGGTCGGCCTGTCGGCGGCGGCGATCGGCCTCGTCGCCTATACGCTGGGCCAGCCCACAACGGCGGCGCTGATCATCGGCTTCGGCCTCGCCCTCTCCTCGACGGCGATGGTGGTCGAATTGCTCGCCGCCAAGAAGCGGATGACGACCTCGGCCGGCCGCGCCAGCTTCGCCATCCTGCTCTGCCAGGATCTCGCGGTCATTCCGCTGCTGTTCCTGATCGCCGTGCTCGATGCGCAGAACGGCTCGGGCTCGCTCGTTGCCGGTCTGGCGCAGGCCTTCATCCAGGCGGCGGCGGCCATCGCGACCATCGTGGTCATCGGCCGGCTGGCGCTGCGCCCGCTCTTCCGCCTCGTCGCCTCGACCGATTCGGCCGAAAGCTTCATGGCCGCGACGCTGCTGACCGCGCTCGGCACGGGCTTGATCGCCGCCGCCGCCGGGCTCTCGATGGGGCTCGGCGCCTTCATCGCCGGGCTGCTGCTGGCCGAGACCGAGTTCCGCCGGGCGATCGAGGTCACGATCGACCCCTTCAAATCCCTGCTGATCGGCGTCTTCTTCCTCACCGTCGGCATGGGCGTGAATCCGGCCCAGATCGCGGCCCACCCCGTCGCCATCCTCGCCATTGCGGTCGGGCTGGTCGCGATCAAGAGCCTCATCATCTTCGTTCTCGCCCGCCGCTTCCGCCTGTCTGCGGCGACGGCGCTCGAAACCGCGCTGATGGTCAGCCCCGGCGGCGAATTCGCCTTCGTGCTGCTGAACGACGCCTCCGCCACGGGCCTTCTCGACCGCAATGCGACCAGCATCGCGCTGGCGGCGGTGTCGCTGACCATGGTCGCGCTGCCCCTGCAGGCGCGCTTCGCCCGCCATTTCGCCCAGAAGCTCGCCGCGCCGGTGACCTTGCCGGACGAGGCCAAGGTGCTCCCGCCGGACGATCGCGCGCCGCGCGCCATCATCGTCGGCGGCGGGCGTGTCGGGCGCCTCGTCGCCTCGATGCTGGACGAGCACGGCAAGTCGCACATCCTGATCGATTCGGACGCGGCCCTGGTCACCGCCCAGCGCCGCTCAGGCCGTCCGGCCTTCTACGGCGATGCGACGCAGCCCGATTTCCTGAGGCTATGCGGACTGGAAGAGGCGACGGCGCTGATCGTCACCATCGACAATCCGCGCGCCGTCGACGCCACGGTGCAGGCCGCGCGCGCCTTGCGTCCGGACATCGTCATCGTCGCCCGCGCCCGCGATGCGACCCATGCCCGCCATCTCTACGAGATCGGCGTCAACGACGCCGTGCCGGAGACGATCGAGGCGAGCCTGCAATTGTCGGAGGCGGCGCTGGTCGGGCTCGGCGTGCCGATGGGCCTCGTCATCGCCTCGGTGCATGAGCGGCGCGACGGCTTCCGCGCCCAGCTCAAGCCGGCAGGCGCCGCGGCAGCCCGCGCCCTTCCGCGCCATGCCCGTTCCCGAAGGCTGTGAGGCCCGGGCTCGCGGCCTCGCGCGCGAGATAGCCCGCCTGCTGCGCCACACGCCGGATATGTCCGTAGAACTGCGCCGCGCTGCTCGTCCAGCTATGCCGCGCCGCCAGCTCCAGCGGGATTTCAGGCTGTATCCTGAGCGCCTGCATGGCGGCGCTGCGCAGATCCTCGTCGAGCACGGCCGCGCCGCTGCCGGCGAAGACGTCGCGCGGGCCCTGCACCGGAAAGGCCGCGACCGGCAGCCCGCTCGCCGCCGCCTCCAGCAGAACGATGCCGAAGGTGTCGGTCAGGCTCGGAAAGACGAAGACGTCGGAGGAGGCATAGATCGCCGCGAGTTCCTCGCCCTCCTTCGTCCCGAGGAAATGCACCTCGGGAAAGGAGCGCTGCAGATCGGCCCGCGCCGGCCCGTCGCCGACCACGACCTTGCTGCCCGGCAGCCGCAGCGACAGGAAGGCATCGAGATTCTTCTCGACCGCCACACGCCCGACGCTGAGGAAGATSGGMCGCGGCAGGTCGAGCACGCTTTGCGGGCGCGGATGGAACAGGTCGAGATCGACGCCCCGCCCCCAGCGCACCAGCTTCTCGAAGCCGTGCTGGCGCAACTCCTCCTCGACCGTCGCGGTCGAGACCATCACGGCAGCCGCCGGACCATGGAAGCGCCGCAGCAGCCGGTAGCTCCAGCTTTCGGGGATGGGCCAGCGCGCCGCGACATATTGCGGGAAACGCGTGTGATAGCTCGTGGTGAACGGGCGCTTCTGCGCGAGGCAGACCGCCCGCGTCAGCCAGCCGATCGGCCCTTCCGTCGCGATATGGATGTGGTCCGGCCTGAATTCGGCGATCCGTTCCGCGAGCGCGCGGCGGGTGGCGAGCGCGAGCCGGATGTCGGGATAGCTCGGCATGGCGATCTGCCGGAAGCCGTCCGGGGTGAGCGCCGCCGCCGTCGCGCCGAAATCCGGCGCCGCCTCGATCATCCGTTCGAGCGAGCGCACTACGCCGTTGATCTGCGGCCGCCAGGCGTCCGTGGCGATTAGGACGCGCATCAGCGCGCTTTCCGTTCCGCCGTTTCCGGCTGAGCGCCAATGATGCGGGCCAGTTCCAGAGGCTGGAGCATGCTCCGGGCGGCCTCGACGAGTTCCGGCACGGCGGCCGGCCGGGCCGGCACGACGACCGGCACGGCCGCCTCGCCCTTGAGGCGCCCTTGCGGCCAGCGGATCAGTTCGAAGCGACCGTCATGGTGCTCGACGAAGGCGGTGCAGCTCTCCACCCAGTCGCCGGTGTTGATGTAGGTCAGCCCCGCGATCTCGCGATAGGCCGCGTGATGGATATGGCCGCAGATCACGCCATCCGCATTGTGGCGGCGCGCTTCGTCGGCCAGGCAGGTCTCGAACTCGCCGATATAGTTCACGGCGTTCTTGACCTTGTGCTTGGCCCAGGCCGAGAGCGACCAGTGCGGCAGGCGCAGGACGCGCCGGACCTTGTTGATCACCATGTTGAGCCCGAGCGCCACCGTGTAGGCCCAGTCGCCGAGCAGCGCGAGCCATTTGGCGTTGCGCACCACGAGGTCGAACAGGTCGCCATGGATGACGAGCAGGCGCCGGCCATCCGCCGTCTCGTGGACGATGTCGTCGACGAGCGTGATGCCGCCGAACTGCAGGCCGGTGAAATCGCGCAGGAAGTCGTCGTGGTTGCCGGTGACGTAGATCAGCTTCGAGCCTTTGCGCACCTTGCGGAGCAGCTTCTGGACGACGTCGTTGTGGCTCTGCGGGAAATACCAGCCGCTCTTCAGCCGCCAACCGTCGATGATGTCGCCGACGAGATAGATGTTCGGTGCATCATAGGCCCGCAGGAACTCGAGCACGAGATCGGCTTGCGCCCCGCGCGTGCCCAGATGCAGATCCGAGATGAAGATGCTGCGAACCTGCTTCGCGTCGTCCTCGTCGCTCATGCGCGGCAGTCCATGCTGTTGCGATGTTTGCGGCGTGTGTCTGATTTGCGTTGCGCTTTGATGACGGAACCAGCAATCCGTGCTCAGCCTTGCTGACCGGCCGCTGTCCGACAACGGCGTGCGAAACTGACGGAGACATCTGATGGATCTTGGAATTGCCGGCCGCACGGCCATCGTCTGCGCCTCCAGCAAGGGGCTGGGCCGCGGCTGTGCGCAGGCCCTGGCCGAGGCGGGCTGCACCGTCGTGATCAACGGCCGCAACGCGACCACCCTGGAAGCCACCGCCAGCGCGATCCGCGCCGCGACCGGCGCGACCGTCATCGCCGTCGTCGCCGACGTCTCGACCCAGGCCGGTCAGGACGCCCTGCTCGCGGCCGCGCCCAACCCGGACATCCTCGTCAACAACAATGGCGGCCCGCCGCCCAAGCCCTTCCGCCAGGTGACGCGCGAGGGCCTGCTGGAAGGCGTCGTCCAGAACATGGCGACACCGCTCGAGCTGGTGCAGCGCGTCATCGACGGCATGATCGCGCGCGGCTTCGGCCGCATCGTCAACATCACCTCGGCCAGCGTGGTGACGCCGCTGACCGGCCTCGACGTCTCCTCCGCCGCCCGCGCCGGCCTCACCGCCTTCCTCTCGGGCGTCGCCCGCGAGGTCGCCCACGCCAATGTCACCATCAACAACATCCTGCCCGGCGTGTTCGACACCGACCGCATCAAGACCGCGACCAACAAGGTGGCCGAAATGCAGGGCATCAGCATCGAGGAGGCGACGAAAAGGCGGCTCGCCGCGGTCCCCGCCGGCCGCCTCGGCACGCCCGACGAATTCGGCCAGCTCTGCGCCTTCCTGGCCAGCGCGAACGCCGGCTACATCACCGGCCAGAACTTCCTGATCGATGGCGGCGCCTTCCGCGGGACGTTCTGAGCCGCGCGCCTCGGGCCGCTGGCCCCGTCATGCTCGGGCTTGACCCGAGCATCTCGCGACCCGGAGGCTCTTGCGCCTCTTCCGGAAAGAGATTCTCGGGTCGGCGCGATGCGCCGCCCGGGAATGACGCGCTTTCGCCGGGAACGGCCCGCTCCCACGCCAATGGCCTAGCCGGGTTGCAGAGTTCACGCTTCGCTCCTCGATCTCGACATGGTCTAAGGAGAAGCGGTTTCGCCCGAACCCGTCCCAGCCCTCCCGCCGCGCCGCCGCCTTGTCCCCTCTTCTCGGCATCAGTCTCAAGCTTGTCTCGGCGCTGGCCTTCACGCTGATGTCGGCGGGCATCAAATCGATCTCGACACGCTATCCCACCGGCGAGATCGTCTTCATCCGCTCCTTCTTTGCGATGATCCCGCTGCTCATCTGGCTCGCCTGGCGCTCCGAGCTGCCGGGAGCCCTGAAGACGGACAATCTGCGCGGCCATCTCAAGCGCGGCATCATGGGCTCGACCGGCATGTTCTGCGGCTTCGCGGCGCTGCAGTTCCTGCCGCTCTCGGAGGCTGTCGCGATCGGCTATGCCGCGCCGCTGGCGGTCGTCGTGCTCGCGGCGCTGGTGCTGAAGGAGCGCGTGCGGATCTATCGCTGGACCGCGGTGACGATCGGCTTCGTCGGCGTCCTCATCATGCTCTCGCCGCATCTGGGCGCCGGCGCGCACCCCGTCGGCAGCAACGCCGCGATCGGTGCCGCGCTGGGCCTCGCCGGCGCCTTCTGCTCGGCCTTCGCCTCGGTCGAGGTCCGGCTTCTGACCTCGACCGAGCGCACCGGCGCCATCGTCTTCTACTTCATGCTGCTGACCAGCCTGCTCGGCCTCTCGACCATCCTGCTCGGCTGGAACATCCCGGATGCCAGGGATGCGATGATGATGGTCGTCATCGGCATCCTCGGCGGACTAGGCCAGATCCTGATCGTCCAGGCCTACCGCTATGGCGACGCCTCGCTGGTCGCGCCCTTCGAATATTCGACCATGCTCTGGGCGGTGGCCATCGGCTGGTTCTGGTTCGGGGAGTGGCCGGCGCAGACCATCGTGATCGGGGCCTTCATCGTCATCACCTCGGGCATCTACGTGATCTTCCGCGAGCRCCAGCTCGGCCTCGCCCGGCGCGCCCAGYGCGAGGTCRGCCCCAGCCGCCTGACCTGAGTCCGGCTGCATTTTCGGCGGTGCACGGTCCAGCCTCGCCGGATGCCGGGCATTGTTCGCTTGTTCAAACGAACGTCCGCCGTTACAAACGGCCTCATACGCAGGAGGGGCCGAATTCATGGGAATCGAGACGAAGGAGCGCGGCGGGCGGGAGCTTGAATCCGGGGCTCAGGTCATCTCGGGCCAGCTCGGCAAGACGATCCAGCGCCTGCGCAAGGCCTACAACTTTTCGCTCTCCGACCTCGCCGAGCAGTCCGGCGTCGCCAAGTCGATCATCAGCCAGATCGAGCGCAACGAGACCAATCCGACGCTGGCGACCATCTGGCGGCTGTCGCAGGCGCTCGACATCTCGATCGAGCGCGTGCTGTCCAGCGGCGAGGAAGAGCCCTTCATCGACAAGACCACCCGCGCCGACACGCCGATTCTGGTCTCCGAGGACGGCAAGCTCAGGCTCGCCATCGTCGGCTGGATCAAGACGGTCGAATGGCTGCAATGGTACGAGGTCTCCTCCGAACCCGGYGGCGAGCTCGATTCCGAAGGYCATCAGCGCGGCTCGATCGARTCGCTCTCCGTSACCKCCGGCGARTTCGAGGTCGAGGTCGGCGACATCGTCCAGCGCGCCAAGGCCGGCGAGACGCTGCGCTATCGCTGCGACCGCCGCCACATCGTCCGCTGCGTCGGCAACGAGCCGGGCTCGGCGCTCATGGTCTGCATCCTCAAGGCCGCGGTGATGGAATAAGGCGCGGCGCGCGCGAGCAGGAGCGAACCATGGAAATCCGACGCATCGGCTCGCAGCCCTCCGGCAAGGGGCCGGCCGAATATTTCACCGGCACGGTCCGTATCGACCCGCTGTTCAACCCGCCGGAGCCGGCGCGGATCGCCACGGCCCTTGTCACCTTCGAGCCCGGCGCCCGCACCGCCTGGCACACCCATCCGCTCGGCCAGACCCTGATCGTGACCGCCGGCTGCGGCTGGGCCCAGCGGGAGGGGGGACCGATCGAGGAAATCCGCGCGGGCGACACCGTCTGGTTTCCGCCCGGCGAGAAACACTGGCACGGCGCCACGACGACGACCGCGATGACCCACATCGCCCTTCAGGAAAAGCTGAACGGCTCGCCCGTCGACTGGCTCGAACAGGTGACCGACGCGCAATACGCCGCAAAAGCCATCTGACCCACGCGACGCACATGCCTTCACCCGCCCGTGATCAGGCGCGGGCGTTGATCATTGAGGGGCAGCGGAGCGCCGCGAGGCGCGGTTGGGTATAGGCCGCTTCCATTGAGCCAGGATGCGGCGCGGAGGGATTGAGCCACCCTCCGCACGCCCCGTGGCGCTCCGCTCATCGGCGTTCTTCAGTCTCCGGGCCGCGCTTATCGGGCCTGCGGCCATCCTTCGCCGCGAGCCCTTTCGACGCCAGTTCGGCTCATCGCCTTGTCGCGTCTACTCGGGCATGGGACGAAGGCGTGAGGCCATCGGCCGTTCCCAGCGAGCTCCTCGCACAGGGATCGTAG
>NZ_JBFRDQ010000060.1:0-20955 GCF_052113865.1 Allobosea sp. TAB14
ATCATGAACCGGAATGCCGCCCTCTTCGCCGTGATGTGCCTCGTCTGGGGGCTGACCTGGCTGCCGGTGAAGGTCGGTGCCTCGCATGTGCCGCCGGTGTTCCTGGCCGCCGTCCGCTTTTCGCTTGCCGGCGTGCTGATGCTGCTCTGGGCCGGGCGCGACCTGCCGAAAGTGCCTGCTGGAGCCTGGCCGCGATTGATCGTCACGGCGCTGCTGCTCAACACCGCGAATTACAGCCTGCTGTTCTGGGGCACCGCCCATGCGCCGACCGGGCTCGCGGCCATCGTCAATTTCGCGACGATCCCGATCTTCACCCTGCTGGCGAGCCGCGCGATCGAGGGCGAGCGCATCGACGCGCGCAAGCTCGCCGCGATCGGGCTCGGCACGGTGGGGCTCGGCTTCCTCTTCGCGACGCGGGCGCTGGGCGGGCTTTCGGCGGTGCATGGCGACCCGCTGGAGGCGGTCGGGCTCGCCGCGGTCGCCTTCGGCACCTTGTTCTACTGCACGGGCGCGGTGCTCTCGCGGCCGATCGCGGGCACGATGCCGACGCTGACGCTGGCCGGTTGGCAGACGCTGATCGGCGGCGTCGGCCTGTCGGCTGTGTCCGCCCTGGTCGAGCCGGTCGGCCGTGCCGATTTCGCTGCGCTGGTGCGTTCGCCCGTGCTGCCTGCCATCGTCTTCCTCATCATCGGCGGCTCGCTGATGGGCTTCACCATCTATATGCGGCTGCTGAGGGATTGGGGCGCTTTCCGCGCCGGGCTCTACGCCTTCATCAGCCCGGCGATTGCCGTCGGCGTCGGCGTCATCGTCCTGAGCGAGCCCTTCGGCGTCTCCGAGGCAGTCGGCGCGCTGCTGATGTTCGGTGCGGCGGCGATCGCGCTGAAGCGCCCGGAACGGGCGCGCTGACCCGTCAGGGCGGCGGCGCGATGCGGGTGCTGCGCTTGAGCTGCGCACGCTCGAAGGCGACCACGATCGGCAGCGARATCACCAGCGGCAGGATGAGATAGAACAGCCGCCAGATCAGCAGGGCGGCGAAGACGGCCGGTGCCGGCACGCCGGGCATCACCGCGAGGAAGACCGCCTCCATCACGCCGACGCCGCCCGGCACCTGACTCAGCAGGCCGGCGGAGAAGGAGAGCAGGAAGGCGCCGAGCACGACCATGAAGCCCGGATTGCCCTGGTCCGGCAGGGCGAAATAGATGATGCCGGCGGCGCCGGCGAGCTCGAGCGGCGCGGCGAGATATTGTCTCGCGACGATGCGCAGCCGCGGATAGATGACCTCGAACTTGCCGATCTTCACCGGCCTGAACTTGAGCCAGGAGCCGATGGTGTAGAGCGCGACGAAGACGAGCATGCCGACGCCGATCAGGCGCGCCGTGCCGTCGCCGATGGCGAACCATTTCGACAGCCGCGTCAGCGGCCGCAGGATCTCCGGCTCGTAGACCAGCACGATTCCCAACAGCAGCAGCGTGCCGAAGGCGAAGGTGAAGGAGCAGAGCGCGATCAGGATCGCGACATCCGCCGCCGTCAGCCCCTTCGCGGTATAGGCACGGTAGCGCACCATGCCGCCCGAGAAGACCGAGGCGCCGATATTGTGCGAGAGCGCATAGGTCACGAAGGAGCAGAGCGAGATGTAGAGCCAGGAGATGCCCTTCTCCTTGCGCAGATGCATCAGGGCGATGCGGTCGTACCAGGCGAGCGCCGCATAGGCGACGAGGGTGGCGAGCGCGGCGTGGAAGAAGGCGTTCGGCGGGATCACCGCGATCTTGTGGCCGATGCGGTGGGCGATGATCTTGATGCTCTGCCAGAGATTGGCGTTCTGGAGCAGAGCCTCGATGGCCGCGTCCGTGCCGGCCTCGGCCTTGAGCTTGTCCCAAAGCAGCTCGACGGACCAGACGACCGCGACGAGCCCGATGATCGGCCAGAGATAATCGAGATAGCGTTTCATGAAGGCCGCGACGGGAGGGACTTCGAAAGGGCTTGGCAAGCAGGCCCGCGTCGTCACCGCAGCGGCGCGAACCTTCACGTCCTCTTGCCAGCGAGGAGGGCCGAGGGCAAGCGGCGTTGCCGCCGCCTGCCGGATTGATAGCGGCTACTTGCCGTTTTTCCTGAGCCATTCACGCATCTCGCCGACCTCCTTCTCCTGGTCGCGGATGACGTTCTCGGCGAGCTTGCGGATCTCGGGATCCTTGCCATGGGCGAGGACGACCCGCGCCATGGCGATGGCGCCCTGGTGATGCGGGATCATGCCGCGCACGAAATCGGCATCGGCATCGCCGGAATAGGGGATGTCCATGTCCTTGTGCATTTTCGCGTTGGCTTCCTTGAAGGCCTTGGTCGCGGCGCTGTCCGTGCTCGCGCTGTCCATCTTCATGGTGCCGCCGCCATGGCCCTGATGCTGGGCCAAGGCCTGCTCGACAAAGCCGGGGCCGGCGAAGGCGGCTGCGAGTGCGAGCGCCGCGAGGGACGATTTGAAGCGATTCATTGTTCGGATTCCTGTGAGAACGAATGACGGCTCGCACCGGCAACGGTGTCGGAAGCCGCCTGAAAACGGGAAAAGGATTCAGCTTCGCGCGAGCCCGCTTCGGGGCGGCGGCTTGGCCGGCTCGGTCGAGATGCCGGCGCGCGTCTCGGCCAAAGCGAGGCCGGGCCGCGACCAGAGGATCGTCCGCGAGGGCAGGGCGATCACGGGGGCTTCCGCGATCAGGCCGCAGCCGATGATGCAGCAGATCGGCGGCGCRCCGGCGGGATGCCCCTTCGCGGAAGGCGAAGGCTGGTGGCAGGGTGCAACTTCGGTAGCGGTCAAGGCGCTCGCGGCGGGTGTTCCGAGCGGGTTCGCCTGATGCTGGCCCGAGGCTGTCACGGGCATGCGCATCAGCGAAGCGGCGAGCGTGACATGGGGGACCACGGCGAGGCACATCACCAGGAGCGCGAACAGCAGCCGCAGCCGCTGCCCGTTCCCGTACCGCCGATCCGGCGGCGATATGCTCCTGCCATGCGTCATCGCACCATGATCTTTCGGCCGGGATCGTGTCATGATCGCGGCAGACTCAAAACCACCATCGGATGCCGCCTTGACGCAGACCCTGACCATCAGTCTCACTGGTACCACGGACCTACCGCCCGGCAAGATCGCCGCGGTCGTCACGTCGCTGGAAATGTTCGCGAAGCCGGCCGAGCGGCCCGACCCGCCGGGAACCGGGGCTTTCTCCCTCGAGCCGATCGACGGGTGCGATACGGAGCGCTATCTCGCCCTCTACCGGCTGCTCGGCGAGCGCTGGATGTGGTTCAGCCGCCTTACCGAGCCGCGTGCCGAGCTGGAGGCGACCCTCACCGATCCATCCGTCGCGATCTATGCCGCACGTTATGAGGGGCGCGATGTCGGGCTGTTGGAACTCGATTTTCGCGAGGCGGGGGAGGCGGAGCTCGCCTTCTTCGGGCTCGACGAGCCCGTGCTCGGCAAGGGAGCCGGACGCTGGCTGATGAACCGGGCGCTGGCGCTGGCCTGGGCGAAGCCGATCTCGCGCTTCTGGGTGCATACCTGCACCATCGACCATCAGGGTGCGCTCGCCTTCTACCAGCGCTCGGGCTTCAAGGTCTTCAAGCGCGGCATCGAGGTCAACGACGACCCGCGGCTGGCGGGCCAGATGCGGCGGGATTGCGTGCCGCACCACCCGGTCGTCGCCTGAGGGCGCGATCCACCGCCGTCATGCTCGGGCTTGACCCGAACATCTCGGAAATCAGAGCGCTCTGGTCATGAGATTCTCGGGGCAAGCCCGAGAATGACGCCCTGTCCCGGTCGGCCGTATCGCCGGCAAACAAAAAGGGCGGAAGCCTGTGGGCTTCCGCCTTCTGATAGCTTTCGGTCGGAAGCGCTCAGGCCCGCGAGCGCAGCCCGATGGCGTCCATCGTCGCCTGGTCGCGGGCGGCTTCGGCGGCGCGCTCGGTCGCCCGTTCGCGGTCGTCGAGGATCTCGACCTTCTTCATCTCCTCGAAGGCCTCCTGCAATTCGGCCTTGGCCTCGTCGAGCTGGCCCTGCAGGTTCTCGGCCGACTGGCGCAGATTGTCGCGCCGGCCAAGCGCCGCCTTGGCGTAGGTCGGATAGGCGAAATGCGCGGGATCGGAGATCCCGGCGCGTGCTTCCTCCGAGTGGATTTCACGATCGAGATCGTTCGCCATCCGATTGAAGTCGGCGATCATCATCTCGATCTGGCTCACCCGGCGACGTTTTTCGTCGACCTGGAAGCGCTTCAGCCGCAGAAGCGTCTCTCGCGACTTCATCTCGTTTTCAACTCCTGATCGCGCATGGTCGCGGCCGACCCCTCGGCCTGCGACCGGAAAACTCCGCGAGACGGCGTCACAATAGGCGCAAGGAGGTTGACCCTTTCTTACCGGAAAGGACTGTCTTTTCTGCATGTTCAAGTCGCATCCGCGCTGCTGCCGCGGCGTGACAGGATGATCTAGTCAGTTTCCGGCGGTCAGCCGGCCGTTCTTTCGGGTTCCTCGCCTTGCCGTCCTCATCTCGTTTTTCCGGCCACGGGCCTTTGCTATGCGGGCTGGTCGCGACGCGGCTCATCGGCTGGGGCACGACCTTCTATTCGCCCTCGGTGCTGATGCAGGCGCTCGACCGTGACCTCGGGCTCAATGCCGAGATCGTCTTCGGCGGCATCACCATCCTGCTGGTGACGGGCGCGCTGGTCGCCCCCGCGATCGGCCGCGTGCTCGACCGGGAAGGGACGCGCCGCTCGATGTGCGTGGGCGCGATCATCTGCGCGCTTGGGTTCGCGGTGCTGTCCATGGCGCAAGGGCCGATCAGCTATCTGGCGAGCTGGTTCGTGATCGGGATCGGCCATGCGATGTCGCTCGCCAATGTCGGCAACGTCGCTGTCGCGCAGCTCATGGGCGAGCGGACACGGCGGGTCATCGGCCTGATGATGCTGGTGACGGGGCTGTCCTCCAGCCTGTTCTGGCCGCTGACGGCGATCCTCATGGATGCCTTCGGCTGGCGCGCGACGCTGCTCGTCTTCGCAGCGATGCAGCTCTTCATCGTCCTGCCGATCTATGCGGCGGTTCCGCGCTTCCACGGACATCCTGCGCCGGCGGCCGCCGGGACCGCGCCAGCTTCCTCCCTCGAGACCGGGCGGGTCGAGCCCGGAAAGCGGCGGATGGCGTTCTGGCTGACGGCTTTCGCCTTCTCCGCCAGCGGCCTGGTTTCCTGGGGGCTGCCGCTGCATCTCATCAGCCTGTTCCGGGAGGGCGGCCTGACGCAGACGGAGGCGGTCTGGATCGCGACGCTGGGTGGACCCGCCACCATCGTCGCTCGGGCGATCGACGCCACGCTGGGCGAGAGGCTGCCRGTCGAGCGCGTCGCGCTCTTCGGCCTGCTGCTCGGGCCGCTCTGCTGCCTTATCCTGCCCCTGGCGCCGACGGGGATCGTGGCGGCCGGAATCTTCGTCGCGGTTTTCAACGCGGCGCTCGGCGTCATTTCCGTGGCGCGTGCGACGCTGCCGCTCGCGCTCTTCGGGCGGCGTGGCTTTGCCGCGATGCTCGGCCAGCTCACCGTGCCGCAGAACATCGCCTTCGCGGTGGCGCCACTGCTGTTCGCGGTGCTGATCGAGCGTCTCGGCGCCAGTGCGACGCTGATCTTTTCCGCCGTGATCCAGTTCTTCGGCTTCTTCGCGATGCTCGCGCTGGCGCGGTTGCTCGCGCGGGCGCCGGCCGTCTCTCAATAACCGGCGAGCAGGGCCAGCAAGGCGAGCGCCGCCGGCAGGGCCTGAATGTAGAGGATCTTGCGGCTCGCGGTGGCCGCGCCGAAGAGGCCTGCGACGAGCACGCAAGCCAGGAAGAACAGCTTGATCGAAAGGCCTGCCGGCCCGAGCCAGAGGCCCCAGCCGAGCCCCGCGGCGAGAAAGGCATTGTAGAGGCCTTGATTGGCTGCCAGCACCCGTGACTGCTTGGCGAATTCCGGCGTGAGGCCGAAGGCCCGGCGTCCGCGCGGGGTATCCCAGAGCCAGATTTCCAGCACGGCGATGTAGACATGGATCAGGGCTACGAGCCCGGTCAGGATGGTGGCGATCAAGCTCTGGGTCTCCGGTCGGCGTTCGCAGCGGGCTTCAGCGCAGCTCGATCTTCACGACGTCGCGCACGGCCCGCGCGCCGCGCTTGTCGCCGGGAGCGACGAGGCGCCAGTCCTGGTCGAGCGGCTTGCCGTCGATCGCCGTCACCAGGAGCAGGGGCAGATTGCCGAAATCCGGATGGATCTCGCCGATCGAGAAGGCAATGCGATAGCCGTCCCGGGCATTGACGAGGATGGTCTTGGCGAGCTGAGCCTTGAGATCGAGGCCGTCGAAAACCTTGTTCGCCTGCAGGACGTCCCACAGCAGCACGCCCCTGTAATGCGCGGTCGATGGGCCCTTCGAAGTGGCGAAGGTGACGTCGCGGTCGACGTTGGGAAGGGTGGCCACGGTCCGGGGCGATAGGGTGATCGCGGAAGGTCCCGCCCCGATCAGTTCCAAGGCGGGCTCCGTGGCCCGCGCAGCCGCGGAGCCCGAGAGCAGCACGAACAGGATCAGGAAAGAGCGCAGCATCGAGATGTCCTTCCGCAGGCGGCGACTGTAACATAGCGTCCCCTGCCGGCGTCAGGGCCTCGGCCTGTCATAGGGCGTCCTCCTGGCGATGCCGTGCTCATGCGCCTTCGCTCATGATCGCTGCGAGGCGGGCATAGCTTTCCGGAAGCGAGGTCGCATCGTCCTTGGCCTGCTTGAGGAAAGCCTCCAGCGCCGGGCTGAGGCGGATCGCCWCGTCGACCTCGGCCGAGGCGCCCTGGCGATAGGCGCCAAGGCGAATCAATTCCTCCATGTCGGCATAGGTCGCGAGCGTGGCGCGCGCCTTCTGCACGACGGGGTAATAAGCCGGGTCGCAGGAGCGCGGCATGGTGCGCGAGACCGATTTCAGGATGTTGATCGCCGGATAGCGGCCGCGCTCGGCGATGGAACGCTCCATCACGATATGGCCGTCGAGGATGCCGCGCACCGCGTCGGCGACCGGCTCGTCATGGTCGCCGCCATCGACCAGCACGGTGAAGAGGCCGGTGATGGCCCCGTCTTCGGTGCCTGGCCCGGCACGCTCCAGAAGGCGCGGCAATTCGGCGAAGACGGTCGGCGTGTAGCCCTTGGTCGTCGGCGGCTCGCCGGCGGCGAGCCCGATCTCGCGCATCGCCATGGCGAAGCGCGTCACCGAATCCATCAGGCACATCACCTGCAGGCCGCGGTCGCGGAAATATTCGGCGAGCGTCAGGGTGGTGAGCGCCGCCTGCTTGCGCATCAAAGCGGGCTCGTCGGAGGTCGCGACGACGACGATCGAGCGGGCGAGGCCCTCCGGCCCGAGGTCCTCCTGCAGGAACTCCTGAACCTCGCGGCCGCGCTCGCCGACGAGGCCGATGATGTTGACGTCGGCGCGGGCATAGCGGGCCAGCATCGAAAGCAGCACCGACTTGCCGACGCCCGAACCGGCGAAGATGCCCATGCGCTGGCCGAGGCAGCAGGTCAGGAAGGCGTTGAGCGCGCGCACGCCGAGGTCGAGCGGCTTGCCAACGCGGCGCCGGGCGTGGGCCGGCGGCGGATCGGCGCGAAAGGCGTAGAGCGTGTCGCCCTGCGGCAGCGGCGGGCCGCCATCGACCGGACGGCCGAGCGCATCGACGACGCGCCCGAGCCAGGCCGAGGTGGGCGAGAGGCCCGGCTGCGCGCGGTCGACATAAGCCGGGCACCCGCGGCGCACACCGTCGAGACCGCCGAAGGGCATGACCAGCGCCTTCTCGCCCGAAAAGCCGACGACTTCGCAGGGGACGCGCGTGTCCGGCGCGATCTCGATGCCGACCCGGCCGCCCAGGCTCATCGCGCCGATGGGACCGGCGACCTCGACGAGCAAGCCGCGCACGCCGATGACACGGCCATAGACCGTCATTCCGTCCAGGCCGTCGATGGCGGAGGCCAGGGCCGAGAGCCGTCCAGTACCGTGTGAAGGGTTGCTCATAAGGCCTTCGTCAAYCTTTCRTTTACCTCTGTGATTAACACTGTGTTTCGAGATCGCTGCGTGTCGCGGGGCTTTTGCTGCCCCGTTTCCCGAGGCGGTCTCCGCGAAACGGCGTTTTCGCGGAGGAGTGCTCGTCGATCCGTGTCAAATTCGACTCACCTGGACAAGGATCGTTCACTTTCTCCAAGGAAGCCCTTGCGCTCGGGAATCACGGTTTGTTAACCAATTCACCGTAGCGTGTCGCGTGGCGTTTCATCGGGCAAGTGCGTCGTCGTCCGGTTCCGGGCTGGTCCGGGCGAAAAGAGCGATCAACCTGCCCTGCGGGCGAAATTGGGGACGTGGACATGCGGGTTCTGCTGATCGAGGACGATAGCGCGACCGCTCAAAGCATCGAGCTCATGCTCAAATCCGAGAGCTTCAACGTCTATACGACGGATCTCGGCGAAGAGGGCGTCGATCTCGGCAAACTCTACGACTACGACATCATCCTGCTCGATCTGAACCTCCCCGACATGTCGGGTTACGAGGTTCTGCGCAGCTTGCGGGTCGCCAAGGTCAAGACGCCGATCCTGATCCTCTCCGGCCTCGCCGGGATCGAGGACAAGGTGAAGGGCCTCGGCTTCGGCGCCGACGACTATCTCACCAAGCCGTTCCACAAGGACGAGCTGGTCGCCCGCATCCACGCGATCGTGCGTCGCTCGAAGGGCCACGCCCAGTCGGTCATCACCACCGGCGATCTGGTCGTCAATCTCGACACCAAGACGGTCGAGGTCGATGCCGCCCGCGTGCACCTGACCGGCAAGGAATACCAGATGCTGGAGCTGCTYTCGCTCCGCAAGGGCACGACGCTCACCAAGGAGATGTTCCTCAACCATCTCTATGGCGGCATGGACGAGCCCGAGCTCAAGATCATCGACGTCTTCATCTGCAAGCTGCGCAAGAAGCTGGCGAACGCCTCGGACGGCAAGAACTACATCGAGACGGTCTGGGGCCGCGGCTATGTGCTGCGCGAGCCTTCCGACGTCGAGGAACGCATCCCGGCCTGACGCATTCCCGTCGCTTCGTCGTCATGCGACGGTCACGCGGCAGGGAGATAAGAGTTTTGACCTGATCGTCGGATGTACACGACAGGTCGRCGGGACCCCGCCGCAAGGCGGGGTTTTTGTTTATCGGGCTCTTTCTGGACGAGCTCTGCCGGGCCGGATCGGAAAGGGCCCGGATCGTTCGGAGTGTTTCCGGCGGCGCCTCGCCCCTCGAAAACCTTCGCCTCGAGAACCTTCGCCCAGCTTCAATGTGCGGTGGCGTTGCGACCGGGCGCGCGCCGATCGAGGGGGCGGGGAAATGCGGGTGTCGCCGCCGGCCGTGGCCCGGTCGCCGGCCGGTAAAGCCCGCGGTGCTGCGGGTCAGGCTGCAACGCCGTCACGAGGCCGACGACGGTTTCCGTCGCTCCCAGGACGAGGCCTCCCGCCGGCGCGAGCCGCTGGGCGAGGAGGTCCAACGCCTTCTCCTTCGTCGGCACGTCGAAATAGATCAGGACGTTGCGGCAGAACACGATGTCGAAGCGGCCGAAATGGTCGTTGCGCTCCAGCAGGTTGTGCTGGCGGAAATCGACCTTCGCACGCAGCCGGTCGGCGATCTGCCATTTGTCGCCGCGCTGGCTGAAATGCTTCAGCAGCATCTGGATCGGCAGGCCGCGCTGCACCTCGAACTGGCTGTAGATGCCGGAACGAGCCTTCTCCAGCACGTCGCCGGAGATGTCGGTGCCGAGGATCTCGATCTTCCAGCCGGCAAGGCGCTCGGCCATGTCGTCGATCAGCATGGCGAGCGAATAGGCCTCCTGGCCGCTCGAAACCGCGGCGCACCAGATGCGCAGCGAACGCGAAGCCGCGTTGGCAGCGAGCTTTTCGGGCAGCAGGACATCACGGAAGAGGTCGAACGGCGTGCGGTCGCGGAAGAACAGGGTCTCGTTGGTGGTCATCGCCTCGACCACGGCGGCCTCCAACTGGGGATCGCGGCCGAGCCGCATTCGCTGCATCAGCACCTCGATGCTCTCGATGCCGCGGCGCCGGCACAGGATGCTCAGACGGCTCTCGGCGAGATAGCGCTTGTCGGTGCCCAGAGCCAGGCCGGAACGCTGCCGCAGCAGCAGGCGCAGGAAGGCGAAATCCGTTTCCGTCATGCCGGCGGCGCTCCCCGCAGGAGAGCCCGGATCGCGCCACCGATCTCGTCGAGTGGCGCGACCGCGCTGGCGTGGCGGGCACGCACGACCGAGCCGGGCATACCCCAGATCGTGCTGCTCTGTTCGTCTTGCGCGACGACGGCGGCTCCGGCCTGGCGCAGGGCCGCGGCGCCGTCCGTGCCGTCGCTGCCCATGCCGGTGAGCACCAGCCCCAGCGCCGCGGCGCCGAGATGGCGGGCCGCATCGCCGAACAGGACATCGACGGCCGGGCGGCAGAAATTGACCGGGGGGCCGTCGCTGATCGCCGCCACGATATGGCCGAGCCTCCGGTCAATGCCGAGATGCCGCCCGCCCGGCGCGATGTAGACGGTGCCGCGCGCCAGGCGCTCGCCATCGAACGGCTCGCGGGTGGGGATGCCGACATGGCTTGCGACCTGCTCGGCGAAGGAGGCCGTGAACAGGGGAGGCATGTGCTGGACGACGAGCGTGGTGATGTCCCTCAGCGCGTCGCCGATGTCGAAAAGGACCCGAGCGACGGCGCGCGGGCCGCCGGTCGAGGCGCCGATCAGCAGATAGCGCGGCATCGCCCAGACGAGGGGCCGCAGATCGGTATGGCCGGCCGGCCAGCCGAGATCGACCTCGGGCGGCAACGTCCCCGGCTGGGTCGCGGATTGGGCGATGTTGCCGAGCTTCAGCAGGAACTCGCTGCGGAAGTCGAGCGACAGCGTCATGCCGGCGCGGCTGTCGGGCTTGGAGACGAGATCCATCGCGCCTTTCGTCATGCATTCCAGGGCGAGGCGCGTATTGCGCTCGTTCAGCGTCGCCGCGAGCAGGATGCTGGTGTGCGGGCTTTCCCGCAGGATGTGCGGCAGGGCGCTGGGGCCATCGACGCCACGCATGTCAAGATCGAGCACCAGCACGTCCGGCTTGAAGCGGCCGGCATGGGCCAGCGCCGTCTCGCCGTCTCCGGCCACGGCGACGACATGGAAGTTGCCGGTTTCGCCGAGCCAGCGCGCGAACAGTCCGCGCACGACCGCCGAGTCATCGGCTATGACGACCGTCTTGTGCCGGCCGGAACCGGGCGAGGCTGAACGCGAAACGATCATGCTGGCGCAACCCGGTTGTGGAAAGGCGTCGTCATCGAAGGCGAGGAAGCGTTGCGAGCCTCGAGGCTCAGAGCAGCCCGACCTGATGGAACTTGGACGCCACGATCTCCTTGTCGAACGGCTTCATGATGTATTCGTCGGCACCGGCATGCATGGCCCGGGCGATATGGGCGATGTCGTTCTCGGTGGTGCAGAATACGACCTTGGGCCGCTTGCCGCCGGGCATCTGGCGCAGCGTGCGCAGGAATTCGTAGCCGTCCATGATCGGCATGTTCCAGTCGAGCAGCACGGCGTCCGGCATCTCGCCCTTGCAGGCGTCGATGGCGCGCGCGCCGTCTTCCGCCTCGGCGATGCGGAACTGCAACCCTTCGAGGATGCGGCGGGCTACTTTTCGGATCACCGCCGAGTCGTCGACAACGAGGCAGTACTTCATGGTCTGTCTCCAGAAACTCTGCCGGGCACTCAGGCTGCGGCTTGCAGGTCAAGGTCAAGAACGGCGTCGAGATCGAGGATGACGAGCAGTTCGTGGGGAAGGCGGTGAACGCCCCCCGCCAGCGCGGCCCATGTCCTGTCGAGATTGACGGGCAATGGCTCGAGGGTCGAACGATCGAGCCGGACGACCTCGCCGACGGCGTCGACGATCAGCGCATAGGCCTCGCCGCGATGGTCGAGGCCGATCGCCGTCAATTCGGCATGTCTCTGGTCGAGCGTCTCGGGGACCGGGCAACCCAGCCGGCTGCGCAGGCAGATCGCGGTGACGATGCGGCCGCGCAGATTGAGCAGGCCGACAATGTCCGGCGGTGCACCGGGAACGAGCGTGATGCGATGGGTGATGAAGACGTCGCGCACGCGCTCGATCGGCAGCCCCAGCAGCTGTCCGCCGATCCGGACCGTCACATAGTCCAGCGAATCCGCGAAATGCGGCGCCGGGCCCTGGTCATGGCTCGGGCTTCCGGTCATGCGGCGTCCTTCATCGTAGAGCCGCTGGCGTTCAACTCGCCCAGCAGGGCGCGGCGGTCGAATTTGGCGACGATTCCGTCGGCGCCGGCCTCGGTCACCCGGCGGTGCAGTTCCGGCGTCGCGCAGGTCGTCAGGCCGAGAAGCCGCAGCGGATTGTCACGGGGGCGGGCGCGCAGCGCGACGATCAGCTCCAGCGCGGCCTCGAGGTCGCGGTCGAGATCGACGAGGACGATGCCGACCTCCGGCGCCATCGCCGCCTGCGAGGCGGCGTTGCCGTCGGCCGCGGTGGCGAGGATGCGGCCTGAGGCCCGCAGCACGGGGCTCAGCATCTCCCGCAGGAACTCCGAGGGTTCCACCAGCAGGACATGCTCCGGCGCCACGTTTGCCCGGCCTGCGCCGGTCCAGCCGGGCTCGCCGAGCGGCAGGTAATGGGCGAGATCGACGATGTCGGTGGCGCGGCCGCGCAGGATCGCCGAACCGATCACGCCCCGCTCGCCGGACGTCGCCAACTCCAGCTCGAATTCTTCGTCGATGATATCGATGATGGTCTCCACCGCGAGCGCGGCGGTCTGCTCGCCATTCGAGACGATTACGAGGGGCTGGAGCCCTTCGCGCAGCAGCTTGGTTTCGCCAAGCGGCGTCACCGGGACCAGGCGGTTGCGATAATGCAGGAGCGTGCGCCCCGCGCCGTGCTGGAAGCTGTCGGCATCGACCTCCTCCAGCCGCGTGACGAGCGAAAGCGGCAGGGCCTGGATCCGGTCGGCGCCGGTGCGGAACACCAGCATCGTGGTGCGCTCCCCACTCGCCATCGGCGCCGGCGCGGCTTCCGCCTCGTCATCGGCCGCGTCGGAACCGGCCGCGCCGACGAGCCGGGCGATGCCGTTGGGATCGACGATCAGCACGACGGCGCCGTCACCGAGGATGGTGTTGCCGGAGAAGAGCGGGATGTGCCGAAGCTTGCTCGACATCGGCTTCACCACGATTTCCTCGGTGTGGAAGACGCCGTCGACGAGGATGCCGAACTGGCGCTCGCCGATCTGGGTGACCACGATGAAGCCGTCGGCGCCGTCCTTCTTCGCGCCGCCCATCAGCTCGCCGAGCGCGACGATCGGCAGGAGCCGCCCGCGCAGGCGCAGCACGGGAGCGCCGTTGATGTCCTCGAGACGGTTCTCGTCGCCGGCCTTGACGCGCACGAGCTCTCGCACCGCCGTCTGGGGGATCGCATAGCGCTCCTCGCCGGCGACGACGATCAGGGCCGAGATGATGGCGAGCGTCAGCGGGATCTTGATGGTGATCGTCGTTCCCTGGCCGGGGCGGCTGGCGATGTCGACGAGGCCGCCGACCGAATCGACATTCGCCTTGACGACGTCCATGCCGACGCCGCGACCGGACACGGCCGTGATATTATCGACCGTCGAGAAGCCGGGATGGAAGATGAAGCGGGCGATCTGGGTGTCGCTCATCCTCTCGATCTCGGCTTCGGTCGCGAGGCCGGCGGCGATCGCCTTGCGGCCGATGCGCCCGACATCGAGGCCGCGCCCGTCGTCGCCGACCGCGATCGTGACCGAGCCGCCTTCATGCCAGGCCGAGACGCGGATCGTGCCGTGCTCGGGCTTGCCGGCGGCGCGGCGCTCCTCCGCGGACTCCAGCGCATGGTCGGCGCAGTTGCGGACCATGTGGATCAGCGGATCCTTGATCAGGTCGAGGATCTGCCGGTCGAGTTCGGTGTCGGCGCCCTCGGTCACCAGCTCGATGCGCTTGCCGAGCTCGCTGCTCAGATCGCGCACGATGCGCGGCAGCTTCGCCCAGGCGCTGCCGATCGGCTGCATCCGGGTCTTCATCACGCCGTCCTGCAATTCGGCGGTGATCAGCGAAAGACGCTGCAGGGGAGCTTTCAGCCCGGCATCTTCCCGCTGCCGCGAGACTTCGAGCAGCTGGTTGCGGGTCAGCACCAGCTCCGACACCATCGTCATCAAATGTTCGATGGTGTCGACCGCGACGCGCAATGTCGGGGGGCCGCCGGTGCGCTGGCCCGCGCCTTCCTCGGCAGGGGCCTGTGGCTTGGTCTCGATGCGGCCATCCGGTCCGCGTTGCGGGTCCGGCACGCTGCGAAAGACGATGTCGTCGGAAGCGGAGGCGCTGGGCGAGGCGAGGGCGGCGGCTTCCTGGGCCTTGCCGTGGCGCGCGAGATAGGCCGCGACAGGATCGACGAACACCTCGTCGGGCGGCGACTGGACCAGCTCGGCCTTGGCATGGCTCGCAAGCGCCTGAAGCTCGCCGATCAGCGTCTCGTCGTTGCCCTCCGGCTCCTGCCCCTTTTCGGCCAGCTCGGACAGGATGTCCTTGATCCGGTCGATCGTCTCCAGGATCGCGGTGACGGCGCTCGGCTTGACCGTCGCGCCGTCGCGGAACTGGCCGATCACCGACTCGGCCGCATGGGTCAGCGCCTCGAGCCGGGGCAGGCCGATGAAGCCGCAGGTGCCTTTGACGGTGTGGACGAGGCGGAAGATGTTCCGCAGGATGTCGCGGTCGTTGGGATTCTGCTCGAAACGGACGAGCTCCCGATCGACCGTGTCGAGATTCTCGCCGGTCTCGGTCAGGAACTCTTGCAGCAGCTCGTCCATGCAGGAAGATCACTCAACGCGACGCACTGCGGGAACTAAAGCAGCAGAAGGGTTTATGATCGGTTGAAACCCGACCTCGACTGCGGAGTTTCGCTCAGGCTTCCGCCTTGGCGGCCTTGATCGTGACCATGTCGCCCTCGATCGCGAAGGTGATCGCCA
The DNA here is from genome assembly GCF_052113865.1 of Allobosea sp. TAB14. Classification (NCBI taxonomy): domain Bacteria; kingdom Pseudomonadati; phylum Pseudomonadota; class Alphaproteobacteria; order Hyphomicrobiales; family Alloboseaceae; genus Allobosea; species Allobosea sp. TAB14. The sequence goes on from NZ_JBFRDQ010000060.1 coordinate 15,060, forward strand.
TGCCGGCGGCCCGGGCGACCATGCCGGCATAGAGCGGCTGGACGGCGTGGGCGTCGATCGCGCCGCTCTCGGAACGACCCGCGATCAACTCCTCGACATGGGCCGGGATGCGGGCATGCGAGCCGGTCGCGGTGATCTCGAAGGAGCCCTGTTCGCCCTCGACGACCGCGCGCGAGACCAGCTTGCCGCCGCGCGGCACGGCCTGCGTCGCGATGAGCAGGAGGTTCAGCAGCAGCTTGACCTGGTTCTTCGGCAGGAGGGCGCGCGGCGCCTCCCAGTCGAGCGAGAGCTTCTCGTCGTTGAGGAAGCCGTTGGCGACGTTGCCGGCATCGCCGAGGTCGATCATCGCGCCGGCAGAGCCGGCGGCGCCGAAGGCGAGGCGGGCGAATTGCAGCCGGGCCGAGGCGTTGCGGGCGCTCTTCTTGATCAGCTCGAGCGCGAAGTCGCGCATCGAGGGGTCATCTTCCTCCAGAACTTCCAGGGCATTGACAATCGCGCCCACCGGGCTGATCACGTCATGGCAGACGCGGCTGCAGAGAAGCGCGGCCAGGTCGAGCGGATCGAGCGAGATGGCGGTCATGAAGGTGGAATCCCGGGATGTGCGATGCGCCGACGGCGTGGCGCCGTTGCTCCCTGGTATGGTGCCATCTTGGTTTTCATGTGGTTAATCCCCATATCCCGGACAAAGTTTCAAAGGATGGGCCGCCATGATCGGCCGTGAGGATCCCCGCCTGCGCGATCGCGACGGGCTGGGACGCAAGCTCGCGGAAGCTGCCAGCGCCAGCGCCGCCGTATTGCTCGCCATGCGCGCCGCTTGCGACGTCAAGCTCAAGAAGGACGGTTCGCCGGTCTGCGCGGCCGATCTCGCGGCCGACCGGGCGGCGAAGGATGCGCTTGCGCGTCTGCTCCCCGATTTTCCCGTCATCAGCGAAGAGACGGTCGACAGCGTGAAGCCCGACGCGGTCTTCATCCTGCTCGATCCGCTGGACGGCACGCGCGAGTTCCTTGCCGGCGGCGACAGCTACTGCGTTGCGATCGCCATCGTGGTCGATGGCCGGCCGATCGCCGGTGCCATCGCCGCCCCGGCGTTGGGGCGCCTTTGGTTCGGCGGGGAGCACGCCTATATGCAAGGTTTCGCGGCGGATGGCTCGCTGACGGGGGCGGCCAGCCGCGTTGCGGTCCGCGCTCTCCCGGACGAGGGGCCGGTCGTTCTGGTGAGCCGCTTCCACGGCGACGGGCGCAGCGACGGCATCACCGCCACCATGTGCCGCGGCAAGGGCGTGCCGATGTCGTCGGCCGTCAAGTTCGGCCTGATCGCCAGCGGCGAGGCCGATCTCCATGTCCGCTGCGGGCAGACCATGGAATGGGACACCGCGGCGGGCGATGCCATCCTGTCGGCGGCTGGCGGGATCATCCTGACGCTCGATGGCGCCGTTCCCCGTTATGGCCGGACGGAGCAGCAATTCCGCAATCCGCCCTTCGTCGCCGCGTCGAGCGAGGGGCTGGCGCGGCGCGCCATCGCCGGCTGCTGAAGCCGCGACCCGGATGGCGGCGGGCGGCTTCCTGAAAAAAGACCAGGGCTGAGGTCTCAGCGCGCGACAGTGCGTAGCACGGTGCTCCAGCGAGCCTCGGCGGCGCCGAGCAGCGAGCGGTCCTGCAGGAAGCGCCTGCGGTTCTCATCCGAGCGGAACAGGAACAGGCGGGAGCCGACGACCGCGAACCGGCTCGGATCGCTGTCGACCGCCACCCCGTCGGCGACGCCGGTCGGATCGAAGCCCGCGAAGGCCGGGGCGTAGATGCCGGGCGCATCGCGGAAGGCGGCGAGATTGGCGGCCGACGCGAAGCGCCAGACGATCCCGCCCTGGATCAGCTCATGCTCCGGCTGCCCGGCGATGGGCCTGCCTTCGAGGTGGTAGGCCACCGGATCGAAGCCGTTGAGCGCCAGGCCGGTGCGCGGGTCGCGCTGCATCGTCTCGCCGAGCGAGGGAAGCGGCGGCAGGCCCGCGGGCAGGCCGTTCTCAAAAACGATGACGGCAGGGGCTGTGGCCGGGGTATTGGCCAGCGCGGCCCGGGCGAGAAACGGCAGCGAGACGCAGCCGATGGCGAGCAAAACCCAGCTTTGCCATGTTGCGGCCTTCATCGCGGGCAAATCCTCGTCTTCCCTCGGTCATGGGCCGGTCGGCTCCGTCCAAATCTTCACGGCTTGGATAGATTTGCAACGTATCAGTTTGGTTAGCGAACTGATTCGCTTTTGTCGGATGTCGCGTTTTTCGATGTCCGGCAGCGAGCGGCGGATTGCCCAGGATCGGCCCGCCTTCCGGCCCGCGTGGCGCCTTCCAAAGCAGGTTGCAGAGCAACCGCCGGGCGCCGATCGGACGGACCAACACACCGCTCTGGTGTCCGGTTCTGCCGGCCGCCCTGTCCGGAGATCTTGTTCATGATCCAGACCCGCCGCAGTCTCATCAAGGGCGGCCTCGCCGTGGCCGGAACCGGCCTCGCAGGGCTGCCGATCCCGGCGATCGCGCAGGCGCAGAACTATGACAACCAGCGCTCCTTCTCGCAGAACGAACTCGTCGGCTCCGGCCACAAGTTCTTCGGCAACGTCTCGCGCGGCCTTGCGCTGGCGATCGAGGAGGCGGTGCGGCGCTGGGGCGAGCCGAACGGCTATATCCTGGGACAGGAGGCGTCCGGTGCCTTCGTCGGCGGGCTGCGCTACGGCGAGGGCACGCTCTACACCCGCAATGCCGGCGATCGCCGCACCTTCTGGCAGGGACCCTCGATCGGCTTCGATTTCGGCGGCGAAGGCGCCCGCACGATGATGCTGGTCTACAACCTGCCGACGGTCGAGGCGATGTATCAGCGTTTCGCGGGCGTCGACGGCTCGGCTTATTTCATCGGCGGGTTCGGCTTCACCGCGCTCACGGCAGGGGGCGTCACGGTGGTGCCGATCCGGACCGGGGTGGGCTGGCGGCTGGGCGTCAATCTCGGCTATCTCAAATTCTCGCCGCAAGCCACCTGGAACCCGTTCTGAGGCTGCAGCCGGCCTAGCAGCGCGGTTTCCGACGCCGCGGATGCTGCCGCCGCCCATCGGCTTTTTCTGGCCATGGCGGGGTGGGCGTGGCAGGATTCGGCTTGAGTTGGACCGGATGCGGAGCCGCAAGCCTTGATCGAAGCCGCCATGCTGTTCGCGCTCGGCTTCCTGTGCGCAGCCCTGCTGGCGCTGGCGGCCGTGCCCGCCCTGTCGCGCCGGGCGGACCGCCTGGCACGCAAGCGCGCCGAAGCGGCCTTTCCGCTCTCCCTTGCCGAGATCGCGGCCGATCGCGACCATCTGCGCGCCGAACTCGCCGTGCGGATGCGCTCGGCCGAGCAGGAGGCCGAGAAGGGGTTCGCCGCCAGGGCCGGCGCGATGCAGGAAGTCGGCCGGCGCGACATGGAGATCGGCCAGCTCAGGCGCGACCGTGCCGAGCGCGACGACAGGATCGCGAGGCTCGATGCCGAACTGGCACAGACGCGTGGCCAGCTCGACGAAACCCGCACGGCCCTCGAGACCGAGCGCGGCGGCCACGCTGCGACGACGGCGACGCTGGAAAAGCGGATCGCGGATCTGGCCGCGCTCGAACAGAGCCTCGCCGAGACCCGGCRGGCGCTGACCGGCACGGGTGCCGATCTCGACGAACGGTCCGGCGAGCTCGCCCGGGAACGCGAGACGGTCGGGCGCATCGAAGCTGCGTTGGCGGAGCGCGAGGCGGAGCTGACAAAGCAGCGCGACGAGCATGAGCGGCTCAGGCTCGCGCAGGTCGAGGACCGCACGCAGATCATGGTGCTTCAGAGCGAGCGCGACGAATTCGGAGACCGGCTGGCGGTGACGGAGGAGCGTCTCTCCCGCAGCGAGGTCGCGCTCGCCGCGATGACGGCCGAGCGCGAAGGCGAGCGGCTGCGCGCGAATGCGCTTGCGGCGCGTGCCGAGCAGGCCGAGGCGGGGCTGGCGGCAGCGGATGCGCGCGGTAGCCTCGCGGCGAACGAGGCGCAGCAGGCATCGCGGCTTCTCGAGCAGGAGCGGGCCGAGCACAAGCAGGCCCATGAGAGGATCGACAGCCTGGAGGGCTGGCTCGTGGAAGCGCAGCACGCCCTGGCGACGTCTCGCCGCGAGCATGAAAAGGAGATCGCGACCGTGACAGGATCTGAGCAGGATCGCGAGGCGCGGATCGCGGCCTTGCATGCCGAGCTGCAGACGCTCGAAGGCGCGCTGGAGCAGGCGCGCAGCGACGGGATGGAGGCGAAGCGCGAGCTCGCCGCCCTGCGCAAGAGCACGGCCGCCCAGGGCGGCAACATGGCGCTGCGGCAGGAGATCATTCGGCTGGCAGACCGGCTGATGAGCCAGCCGACCGGGCGCGACGCGGCGGAATGAGGCGAAAAGCGGTTTCCATGCGCGGGGCCTTGTTCTAGGAGAGCTTGCCCGCGCGCCGCGCCATCTCAATGGTTTTAAATCCCGTGACCGACAGTCCCATCGACCTTCTGTGCCTCGGCGAGCCGCTCGGCGAGTTCAATGCGACGCGGGCGGAATCCGGCGCCTTCCAGTTCGGCCAGGGTGGCGACACGTCCAACTGTGCGGTGGCGGCAGTGCGCCAGGGGATGTCCGTCGGCTATCTCGGGGCGCTCGGCAACGACATGGCCGGGCAGTCGGTCCGCGCGCTGTGGCAGCGCGAAGGTGTGAACGACGCCCATGTCGCGACGCATCCGAGCGCGCCGACCGGGCTCTATTTCGTCGATCACGGGCCTTCGGGCCATGTCTTCTCCTATCTGCGGGCTGGTTCGGCCGCGAGCCTCTACGGGCCGGGCGACCTGCCGCTCGGGATGATCCGCTCGGCGCGGATCATCCAGGCGTCGGGCATCAGCCAGGCGATCTCGGCCAGTGCCTGCGACGCCGTGTTCGCGGCCTTTGAGACGGCGCGCGAGGCCGGCGTGCTGACCGCCTACGACACCAATCTGCGCCTCAAGCTCTGGCCGTTGGCGCGGGCCCGCGCGATCATCCACGCCGCCTGCGCGATGGCCGACATCGTCCTGCCGGGCTTCGACGACGCGACGCAGCTCACGGGTCTCAACCAGCCCGACGCCATCGCCGATTTCTATCTCAAGCTGGGCGCGCGGGTCGTGGCGCTGACGCTCGGCCATGAGGGCTCGCTCGTCGCTACGCCGGTCCGGCGCGAGCGCTTCCGCCCGATCAAGGTCGATGCGATCGATGCGACCGGCGCGGGCGACTGCTATGACGGCGCCTTCCTCGCGGAATATCTGCGCACGGGCGATGCCTTTGCGGCCGGCGCCTAYGCCAATGTCGCGGCKGCMCTYTCSACGCWGGGYTATGGCGCRGTSGCGCCGCTGYCRMRGCGCGCCGATGTCGAGGCGCGGATGGCGAGCGAGGCCAGGAACTCCTGATGCAAGACCTCCTGACGAGCGTGCCGATCCTGAAGCATGCGGACGCGCTGCTCGAACGCTACGACGTGCTGATCAGCGACGTCTGGGGCGTCGTCCATGACGGGCTCTGGGCCCTGGAGCCGGCCTGCGCCGTCTTGACCGCCTTCCGAGAGCGCGGCGGCGCCGTGGTGCTGCTCTCGAACGCGCCGGGACCGTCGCAGYACGTCGCAAGCGTGCTCGACGCCAAGCGCGTGCCGCGCGGAGCCTGGGACAGGCTCGTCACCTCCGGTGACGTCACGCGCTCGCTGATCGCCGAAAGTCACCACAGCCGCGTCTATCATATCGGCTGGCAAAGCGACCGGGCGCTGTTCGCCGGTCTCGATGTCGAGCTCGTCGGCGAGGCGCAAGCCGACCTCGTGGTCGCGACCGAGCTCAACGACTACCGCAACGAGACGCCGGAGCAGTACCGGCCGCTGCTCAGCCG
>NZ_JBFRDQ010000061.1:0-20845 GCF_052113865.1 Allobosea sp. TAB14
GGTCGACTTGCCGCAGCCCGAAGGGCCGACGACGCAGACGAACTCGCCGTCCTTGATGCTGAGATCGATGTTCGACAGCGCGTGGACCGAGCCGTCGGCATAGGTCTTTTCGAGCCCGCTGATCCGGATGAGGTCGCGCGGCATCTGGGCCTTTGCCTCCGAGATGGGGTGGACTTGAGCGAGGGCGGCCATGGGCGTCTCCCTGTTCGTGTTTCTTCTGATGTCGCTCAGCCGCGTTCCGCCCAGGCGGGCGTGACACGGACATGCTTGATGGCGCGGCGCCAATAGGTGAAGGCGATCTGGAGCTCGCCGTCAGACGTCTGCGTGATCGAGGGATAGGAGAATTCGCGGTTCAGCCCGTCCTTCGAGTTGTTGGTCATGCAGTAGCCGTCGCCTTCTTCCAGATTGCGCTGCACCGGCCAGGTCCGGCCGCCATCGGCGGAGAGCGCGAGCGTCATCGGCGCGCGCGGCGCCCCCCAGAAGGCGGTGCGCTCGGGGGCAGAGGGTGCAGGCGCCTCCGCAGCCGCGACGACCGGCTCGCTCTCATCCTCGATATCGTCATAGAGGCCGGTGCGGCGATCGGTAGCGTCGAGCCGGCTCGCTTTGTTGAAGACCAGCGCGATGCGCCCATCGGCCAGCACCGTCGCCTGCACGGAGGAGTTGTTGTTGGGCAGTTCGGTCGGCTCCGGAGCGGACCAGTCGCGACCGTCGGCCGAACGGCTGATATAGACATGGTCGGCCCAGCGGCTGCGGTAGAGCGCGACGAGCCCCTCCTTCGTCTTCAGCACGTTCATATGCACGCAGCCGAGCGAGCCCGGCACGACATGCTCGCTCCAGCTCTTGCCTTCGTCGGTCGAGACCCGCACGGCGCTGACGTCGCGGTCGCCGACCCATTTCCGGCCGGGCACGCTGACGCAGTGGAAGACCGGGATCACCCAGGCGCCGTCGTCGAGCACCACCGGCGGCTGGCGCACGAACAGCCCATGGCCCTCAGGCGCCTCGAACAGCGTCTCGATCGGCCCCCACGTCACGCCGTGATCGCGCGAGACGCGCTTGCGGACGAGCGAGGTGTCCTGATTGCCCGAGATCTGCGCGGTCCAGATCAGCCAGAGCTCGCCCTTCGGCGTGGTGAACAGGACAGGGTTCTGCTCGGAGCGGCCGGGATCGTCGGAGAGCTTCTCCGGCGCGCTCCAGCGCGAGCCCCCCTTCGTCAGCCGCGAGAAATACACCGAGATGTCCGGAATGCCCTCCTGCGTGCCGCCGAACCAGACGCAGGCGAGATCGCCATTGCCGAGCACGGCGAGATTGGCGGCATGGTTCTGCACGCAAGGGCTCGGCAGATAGGCCTCGACGCGCTCGGCATCGCCCTCGCGCGGATGCAAGGCTCCACTGCGCTCGGCGAGGCCGGCGGGCTCGATGACGGTCGAATGAGCGCCCATCAATAGGCCTCCTGATAGATCGCGAGGATCTCCTCGCAGCTGATGTCGCGGGGGTTGTTGTCGAGCAGGCGGCGGATGGCGTGGGCCTCGCTCGCCATGGCCGGCAGGTCGTCGCGCGGCACCTTCAGCGCGGAGAGCGTCATCTCGCAGCCGAGATCGGCGCAGTAGCGATGCGCAGCCGCAAAGACGTCCTCCTCGCGTGCGCCTCCCTTCAGGCCGAGCGCAGCGAGGATCGCCGCCGTCTTCTCCGGCACGGCCGGGGTGTTGAAGGCGAGCGTGTGCGGGAAGATCAGCGCATTGGCCGCGCCATGGGCGATATGGTGGCGCGTGCCGAGCGGATAGGCGACCGCGTGGCCGGCGGCCGTGTTGACCGGACCGAGGCAGAAGCCGCCATAGAGCGAGGCGAGCGAGAGCCCTGCCCGCGCCTCGACATCCGAGCCGTCCGCGATGGCCCGCGCCAGGAAGCGGCCGACGAGTTGCACGCCCTCCAGCGCGTACATGTCGATCAGCGGGTGGGCCTTCTTGCTGGTGAAGGCCTCGACGCAATGGGCCATCGCGTCGACGCCGGTCGCCGCGGTCACCGCCGGCGGCAGGGTCAGCGTCAGCGCCGGGTCGATGATGGCGATGTCGGCAAGCATATGCAGGCTCTGCACCGCGAGCTTGTTCTGCGTCGCCGGATCGGTGACGAGCGCGCGCGTCCCGGCTTCCGAGCCGGTGCCGGAGGTCGTCGGCACCTGCATCAGCGCCGCGCCCTTCCGCGCGACCTTCTCCGGGCCGACGACGTCGTGAAGCGTCTGGCCGGAACCGGGCAGGACCGCGATGAGCTTGGCGAGGTCCATCGCGCTGCCGCCACCGAAGCCGATGACGAGATCGGGCTTCACCTGACCGGCCAGCGCCAGAGCGGCTTCGAGGTTGGGCACATCGGGCTCGGGACGGACATCGCCGAAGATCGTGACCTCGCCCTGCAGCTCCAGCACGCCGACGCGGTTCGCGTTGAAGGCGTCGGCGACGACGAGAATGCGTGTGAAGCCTTGCGCGGCGGCCCAGCGGCCGGCCAGCGGCGCGGTCCCGGCGCCGAATTCGATGATGTGCGGGCGCTGGATCGTGATCGGCGTCGCCAGGCTCGTGGTCGCCAGCGGCCTGGGGCTGTGGATGTTCATGGGAGCCTCCCTCACGCTGCGGTGTCGACGGTGTTCGTCGGGGCGGCGATGCCGCGTGCTGCGGCCAGCTTCTCGGCGTATTCGATGGCCTCGATCAGGCTGAGCTGGTTGGCGATGCCCTTGCCGGCGATGTCGAAGGCCGTGCCGTGATCGACCGAGACGCGCACGATCGGCAGGCCGAGCGTGATGTTGACGCCCGACAGCGCATCCCATGTCCCGGTCTCGGGATTGACGTTGAAGCCGAGCAGCTTGACCGGGATGTGCCCCTGATCGTGATACATCGCGACCACGGCGTCGTACTGCCCGGCGCGCAGCTTCACGAAGACGGTGTCGCCCGGCACGGGGCCGACCACGTCGAAACCGTCCGCCGCCGCCCTGGCGATGGTCGGGGCCGAGACCTCGTCGTCCTCCTTGCCGAACAGGCCGCCCTCGCCCGCATGGGGGTTGAGCGCGGCGACGGCGATCTTGCGCCGTCCGAGGTCGAGCGCCTTGAGCGCCTCGTCGGTGCGCTCGATGACGTAGCGCAGCCGCTCGGGCGTGAGCTTGCCCGGCACATCCTTGAGCGCGACATGGGTGGTGACGTGGCTGACGCGCATATTGCCATGGGCGAGCATCATGACCGAGCCTTTCGAGGCGGTCAGGCTCGCCAGCATGTCCGTATGGCCCGCGAATTTGTAGCCAGCCTTGTTCAGCGCCTCCTTGTTCAGCGGCGCCGTGACGATGCCCTGGATGCGGCCCGCCTGCGCCAGGCGCACCCCCGTCTCGACGGCGAGATAAGCGAAGCGCCCGCCATCGGCGCTGAGTACGCCGGGCCTGATCGGCTCGCCCTCCGGCCCCGCCTGGAGGCAGGCGAGGTTCGGCCATGAATCAGTCTCGTTGACCTCGGGAATCGCGATCTCGGCGCCGAGCATCTCGCGCGCTGCGTGAAGCGCCGGATTGCTGCCGATGACGAGCAGGCGCAGATCGCCCCTGGCGATCCGCTCCTTCAGCTCGAGACAGGCCTTGACGATGATCTCGGGGCCGATGCCGGCCGGATCGCCCATGGTGATGGCGAGATGGGGTTTCATGCTGCCGCTCCGGCCAGTGCCGCGGATCTGCCCGCGAAGATATCGTTGAGAAGATCGGGACCGCCGAAGGCCCCGGATTTCGAGACGACCGTGACACCGTCCCAGCGCCCGCCACGCAGGATCGAGCGCGGCACGCCCGGCGCGACCTCGCCGACAGCGTCGAGACGCTCGGCGCCCAGCGCCTCGCAGAGACCGCGCAGCGTCTCGCCGCCGGCGGCGAAAAGCGTGCCCGGCCGGTCGAGCTCCGCCAAGAGCGCGCCGAACCGGGCCTCGATCGCCCGCGCAGCCTCGCCCCGGGAGATGCCTGCAGGAAGGTCGACGCTGGCGAGGACGATACCGTCGGCAGCCAGCCGCCGGCCGATCTCGGCAGGCTCTCCGCACATTTGTGCGGAGAGCCGCAAATGCCGCGCCCCCATCGCCGCGAGCTGGGCGCGCATCGTCTCGTGCTCTGAGCCGACGAAGCCGACGACCGGTGCCGGCAAAGCCGCAGCCCGCCCCTCGCCCTGGAAACCCATCGCCCGCGCCAGCGCCGCGGCCAGGCCGGCGCTGCCGATCCAGAGAACCTCCTCGGCCCCACCAGCCGCCGCGACGATCGCGTCGAGATCGGCATCGCTCTCGGCGTCCCACAGGCTCAACCCCGCCGGAACCGCGTCGCCCGGCCGGGCCTGCATGACCTCATGGCCGGCCCGCCGCAGCTCGTCGCCGAGATCGGCCGGCACAGGCCGCGCCGCGCCCTCGATCAGCACGCATTGACGGCCCCCGCGCGTGATGCGCCCCTGCGCCGGGAAGGCTGGCGCGACGACGCAACGCGAAGGCTTCAGCACCTCGAGGATTGCCGCGATCTCGGCCCCCTGCGGCCCGCGCAGCAGGCTGTCGATCTTCTTGAAGGCCAGGCCGGAACCGGGGGCGAACAGCCGTCCCGCCACGGCCGCGACGGCGGCGCACGCCTCCTCGGCCAAGGCTTCGCGCGTCCGGCTGTCGAGCGCGACGGCGCCCGCCCTCGGCACCGCCTCGCGCCAGCAAACCGGAACCGGCTCGGACGGCGACGCGAAGGCGGCGGCCGCGTCGAGCGCGCCCGTCAGGTCGTCGGCGAGCAGGCGCAGGGGCTGCCGGCGTATCGCCATCTCAGCCGCCCTTGACCGCGGAAAGCAGCGAGCGGGCGCCGCGCGCGACAATGGTGGTGTCATTGGCGACGCCGACGAAGTCGATGCCCTGAGCGACGCGGCGCACGGCCTCGCCTTCATTGTTGGTGAGATAGCCGGCGGGCTTACCGATCGCCTTCAGGCGCTTGAAGCCGTCATCGATCGCGGCCTGCACCACGGGCGCCTGCGTGTTGCCGAGATGGCCCATCGAGGCGGCGAGGTCGGCGGGGCCGATGAAGACCGCATCGACGCCGTCGACCTGCGCGATCTCCTCGATCTGCGCCAGCGCCTCGGCCGTCTCGATCTGCACGATGACGCAGATCTCCTTCTGGACCTTGGCGAAATAATCCGGGATCAGCCCGTAGGCCGCCGCCCGCGACGAACCCGAGACGCCGCGCACGCCATGCGGCGGATAGCGCGTATAGCTGACGGCGCGGGCCGCCTCCTCGGCATTCTGCACGTAAGGGAAGAGCAGGGTCTGCGCGCCGAAATCGAGCCAGCGCTTGACCATGACCATGTCGTTCCAGGCCGGCCGCACGATCGGCTCGGCCGCCAGCGCCGCCATGACCYGAAGCTGTGCCACGATCTCGGAGGGCTCGTTGGGGCTGTGCTCGGTGTCCAGCAGCAGCCAGTCGAAGCCGAGCTGGGCGAACATCTCGGTGAGCGCCGGGCTCGCGAAGGTCGAGAAGATGCCGAGCTGCTGTCGCTTGCCCAGATCGCGCTTGAAACGATTCGTTCTGRTTTCGGCCATCATCCACCTGCTGCTCGGGATCCGGGGAGCGAGGCAGGAGCACGTCGGATGCGAAGCCGCCGAGACGAACGGCACCAGAGCGTTTCCTGTCGCTGGCCTCTTCGGACCTTGGCTCCATCGAAGCGCAACCCGGACAACATGTCAACATGTTGTAATTATCAGCGCACAGATCGCCAAAAACCTAGAAAATATCGCCGCCCGCAATAACCCTTGACCAAGTTGTAATTGCTTGTAAACATCGCGGCATGGACCAGTTCGCAAGATCGCAGGATCACGCAAGCGCCCCGCCCTCCCCGCTGGTGCAGCGCGTGCATCATCAGTTGCGCGCGCGCATCGCCTCGGGTGAGTACGCGGCGAACACCCGCTTGCCAGGCGAACATGATCTCGCCGCGCTCTACGGCGTCTCCCGCCCCGTCATCCGCGAGGCACTGCGGCGCCTGCGCGACGACGGGCTGGTGTTCTCGCGGCAGGGAGCCGGCACCTTCGTCCGCGGCGGCGAGCCTGAGCCCGGAAAGGCGCTGGCCTTCGCGCCCGTCGGCACCATCGCCGACGTGCAGCGCTGCTACGAGTTCCGGCTCGAGGTCGAGCCCGCCAACGCCTTCTACGCCGCCAAGCGGCACAACGAGGCAGCGCTGGCGGCCATCGGCAACGCGCTCGAGCTGATGCGCGACACGACGCGCGCCCACGGCCATCGTGAGGATGCCGACTACGCCTTCCACATCGCCATCGCCGAGGCGGCGAACAACTATTTCTTCCTGTCCTCGATGCAGGCGCTGAAGGACCACATCAATGTCGGCATGAAGCTGCACGGCCTGTCGCTGCTGGGGCCGTCAGGCGGGCTGATCGGCGTGCTCGACGAGCACGACGCGATCTTCGCCGCCATACGCGACCGCAAGGAGGACGAAGCGCGCGACGCGATGCGCCGGCACATCCAGGGGTCCTATGACCGCCTGTTTGAGGGCAAGGTGCTCGACCTATCCTTGTAAAGGCCCTTTCGCGGGCGCCGACGCCGACAAGATGCCGACGAGGAGCAACGCGACATCATCGGCGGCAAGAACCCGCTCTCGCCCGGTCACGCCGACCCGCGCGCTATGGACAAGGCTTCCCGCAAAGCATGGCTCAGCCTGTTGCGCGCCCGCACGGCATCGACAGCCGCGAAACGGCCCTCGTCGCCCTCGGGGGCCGAAGCCAGGCGCCTGATCGCATCCAGAACCGGCCAGGACGAAAGCGCGAGCGCGGGATCGTGAACGAAGCGATCGCCGGCCGTGTAATCCAGCGGCACCAGAACGCGGCTCAGGCGCATCAGGACCTGATCATGCGTCGCCGGGTCCAGCCCTCCCCGCCTCAATCGCACGAGAGCATCGGCGAGCGATCCCGCCGCCTCCAAGGTCTCGCCAAGATCGAAGCGGCCGCCCAAGCGGCCCGAGAGATCCTCCAGTTCCTGCGCGAGCCTGGAGATCTGGGCGGAGTAATCCAGCGGCAGCCGGGACTGGGTAAGCAGGTTCAGGACCACCCGGAGCACGACCCGGGTGTCGCGAACGAGGAAATCCGGGTCGATCTTGTCGATGAGATCGTGCTCGGTGTGCCACCACCAGCCGAGATCGTTCCGCATCTTGACCTCGCCCGGCTCCTGCAGACTGAGGCTGCCGAAGACGGAGGGGATCCCGACCCCGGGAAAGGAATCGTCGGCGGAACGGGCCTTGCGGCGTCCGGCCAGTCGCTGGCCGGTTTCGGCCGCGATCGCCGCCGCCGCGATGTCGTAGAGACCGCCGGCCGACCCGGTCCGGGTCAGGTCCTGCGCGCCGATGCCGCCGGGGCTGTCGAGATTGACATGGGCAGCGCAACGGGCGTCGAGCTCCGTCCAGTGGTTGTCGGCATACCAGGCCGAGCCCGAATAGCGCCCCTGCGAATGGCCCGACCAGAAGCAGATGCGCAGGCCGCGCTTCCAGTCCCGCCGCGCCTCCATGCACAGGCGCACGACTTCCACCATCGCGATATTGGCGGAGCCGTTGTCCATGACGCCCTGGAACCAGGTGTCGACATGGCAGGAGAGCAGAATGAAGGGCTCTCCGGGTTTCCCGGAAGACGGCGTGTCGCCGACGAGAAGGGGCGTCTTGCGCCAGCCGGTATCGACCTCGGCGTAGAGCGTCACCTCGCTCGCRCCTGCGCTCAGCCCCTCGCGCAAGGCGCGGCCATCGTCGTTGCTGACAGTGACGGCGACCACCTGCGGCAGGGCCGCGCGCGTCTGTGTGGACGGGCTCCCCCAGATCGGCGAGATGCACATCTCGTGCAGGAGATGATGCGGGCTGATTTGGACCACCCCGATCGCGCCGGCCGCTGAAGCCAGCGCAGCGACGGCCGGGCTGGCGATGCCGTCGACCAGAACGATCCGCCCAGCGACTTCCCTCCCCGCGAAGGCTTTGCGCGAACCGTCGCCGAGATCAACGAGGAGGCCCGTCAGGCCGCCTTGCGGCGAGGACAGCGACATCGCATGCGTGATCGCAGGAACCGTTCGCTCGCCGATAACGAGCCGGGCCGGGCCGGGAACGCTGATATAGGCGTCGTGAGAGATCAGGCGGGTCTTCAACCCGATCTCGTCGAGCTGCTGCTTGAGCCAAGCGAAGCTCGAGGCTTCGCCCGGGGTCGTCGCGACCTTCGACCATTGGGCGAGCGTCTTCAGCCCGGCCATCATGCGTTGCGCGGAGACCGCGCCCGGAACCGCGCTTTCGACGGCGCCATCGGATTGTGTTGCCAGGGCCATGTCTATGGCATCCTTGTCTTTGTAAGCGGGTTCGATCGTGGAAATCGCTGGTTTCAGCCGCATCAAACTGCAGTCCGTGCCCCGCCGAGCATGGCGGAAAGCTCGCGCGCGGCGCTGCGCACGGTTTCGATGTGGTTCGGCAGCAGGCTGTCGCTGACGCGTCCGGTCGGCGCCCCGATATGGATGGTGGCGATGATTTTTCCATCGCGCCCCATCACGGGGGCCGAGATCGAAATCAGGTCCGGGCTGACCTCGCCATGGCTGACATAATAGCCCTGCTCGCGGACCGTCGCGAGAATCTGCCTGAGACGTTCGGGATCCACGCAGGTCCGCTCGGTGAACGCCTTCAGCGGCTCGCCGAGCACCGATTCGCGAAACGCTTCGTCCTGAAACGCCAGGAGAACGACGCCTGAACCGGCATGCATCGGCCGGCTGCCGCCAATATTCGCCAGAACCTTGACCGCCCTGTCGGGCTCCCAACCGGCGACGCAGAGACTGTTCCGGCCGTCCCGGACGCGAAGCTGAACCGTCTCGCCGGTATCGCTGCCGAGCCTGGCGACGATCGGGGCCGCCACTCTGGCGATGTCGATCTGCCGCTCCGCCGCATTRCCGACGGCCACGGCCGCGAGGCCCAATCGGTAGCTGCGCTTTTCGGTCGAACAGCTGACGAAGCCATTGGCCTCGAGGCTGCACAGGAGTCGATACACGCGAGCCTTGCTATGGCCGGATCTGCGCGTGATCTCCGACAATCCGAGATCCGGCGTTTCCGCGATCAGCATCAGCAGTCCGAGCGCCGCGTCGACGGCATCGACCCGGTACTGCTCGATCTCCCTGGGCGGTGCCGCGCTCGTCATCGGCTCTCCTCTTGCTCGGCCTGCCCGGCCTCCGGGCCGGCGGATTCAACGAATCCGGCCATAGCACAGTTCGATTGGTTCACTCAATGAACCATCGGTTCAATAATTTGACATCAGCGCCTCACCGACGCAAGGTCTCGCGAACTCGACCTTTGGCGGCAGCCCGAACATGGCCGCAGTCAAAGGGATCGGAGGGGAACGAAAGCCGATGGCTTCACACGCAACAGAACCCGTCCGCGGGATCGAATGGCCTGACCGGGCCCGCGCGATCGTCTGCGTCACGATCCATGTCGACGGCCCGGCGGTCGAAGCCGGTCGCGGGCAGAACGATTTGGGCGTCAACAGCCGCGGTCGCTACGCGCTGCGGCGCGGTATCCGCCGCTATCTCGACATGCTCGACCGCCATGCGATCAAGGCGACCTTCTTCTGCTGCGGCTATGACGCCGAGCATTGGCCGGAACCGTTTCACGAGATCCACCGGGCCGGTCACGAGATCGCGGCGCATGGCTACCAGCATGAGGGCTTCGACCTCGGCGAGCGCGAGCCCGAGCTTCTCGAAAAGACCCACGACATCCTCGCGGCCCTCGGTCAGGCCCCGGTGGGTTGGTGCTCGCCCTYGGGACGCAAGAGCCGCCTGACGCTGCCAACGCTGCGCCGCCTCGGCTACATCTACGATGCGAGCGAGAAGGACGAGGACATCCCCTATCTGCTGGAGGATGGCTTCATGATCCTGCCGAACAACACCGTCTCGCTCGACGATTTCCCGATGTACTTCACCGGCGGCGGCTCGGCGGCGGAAGTCGAGCGCAATTTCGTCCAGGAACTCGACGCCGCGCTCGGCCGCGACGGTTACGTCCACCTGACGGTCCATCCGCGCGCAGGCGGTGGTTCCGGAACCCCGGCACGGGCAGCTGCCGTCGACCGCTTCCTCGCCTATGCCAAGGCGACGCCCGGCGTGCGTTTCATGACCTGCCGCGAACTGGCGGAATATTGCCTGGGCGATGCCGCGCGCTGGCGGGATGCGCGCTCATGAGCGGCGCCCTCCTGATCACCGTGAATGTTCACGGCATCGGGCCGGAGGCGGCCGGCGCGCCCGAGGCCGAGCTGTTCGGCCGCGATGCGCATGGTCGCTACACCTATCGGATCGGCCTTGCGCGGGTGCTCGACGCGCTCAGCGAATACGGTCTGCCCGCCACCCTCTTCTGGCCGGCCATGGAGGCCGAAAGACTGCCTCGGCTGGTCGAGCGCTGCCTCCGCGAGGGTCATGAGATCGCCAGCCATGGCCGGGCCTTCGAGGATCACGCCAAACTCGGGCGCGACGAGGAGATGTCGATCATCGGCGAGGCGCATGAAACGCTCAGGCGCCTGAGCGGCGTCGCTCCGCGCGGCTTCCGGGCCCCGACCGGCACGCTCTCGCAGAACACGATCCCGATCCTGCAAGCCCTTGGATATCATTACGATTCGAGCTTCCTCGACGACGATAGCCCCTATGCGCTCACCCAATATGGCGGGCATGGCATGGTCGAGCTTCCGGTCTCGGAAGGCCTGACCGACGCGACGCATTTCCGCCGGCGCGTCACGCAGGACCGGGCGGAAGACCTTATGCGCGAGGAGCTTGCGGCGCTTCTCGCGGTCGATGGCTATGCCTGCCTCACCTTCCATCCGCGCGCCGATATCGGGGTCGGCCGGCTTGCACGCCTGCCCCTGATCGAACGCCTAGCCAGACTGGCCGAAAAGCAGGGTGCCCGACCCGGCCTCTGCGGTCAGCTGGCGGAGCAAATCCACGCCGGACGCGCGGCAAACCAGATCGAGAACGTCGGAGACTGAGATGCGAGCTATTGCGGTTCTGACCCTCGGATTGAGCGCCTTCGCGGCAGCCGGAAGCGGGGCGCATGCCCAGACGCTGCGGACGATGCTCACCTCCGACATTCGCGGCGTCATGCCGGGACGCAGCCCGGACACCGCGACCGGCAGCGTCCTTCAGAACATCTATGAGGGGCTGGTCGCCTGGCGGGCCGACGGCAGCGTCGCTCCGATGCTGGCTGAGAAGATCGAGACCTCGGACGACGGCAAGACCTACACCTTCACTCTCCGCGAGGGCGTGAAATTCCATAACGGCGCCCCGCTGACGGCCAAGGAAGTGGTCTGGACCTGGGAACGCTTTCTCGACCCCAAATCCGCGTGGCCCTGCCGTGGCGCCTTCAACGGCACCAACGCGACCAAGATCGAGTCGGTGAAGGCGCTCGATGATCACCGCGTCGCGTTCCAGCTCGCCGAACGAAGCGGATCCTTCCTGAGCGCGATGGCGCGCGCCGACTGCGACTCCGCCGGCATCGCCCATCCGGACGCGGTCGACGCGAACGGCAACTGGACGACGGCGATCGGCACCGGTCCGTTCAAGATGACGGAATGGCGCAAGGGCCAATATGTCGAGCTCAGCCGTTTCGCCGATTACAAATCCCGCAGCGAGCCGTCGGACGGGCTCGCCGGCGCCAAGGAAGCCAAGGTCGAAAAGGTCAGGATCAATCTGGTTCCCGACGCGCAGGTCGCCAAGCTCGGCATCCTGCAGGGCCAGCTCGACCTCTGGACCGATGTCGACGCGGCCTCGATCAAGGATTTCGCCAACGACAAGAACGTCACCGTGACGACCACGCCGGTCGCCGGCATCTATACGATCCCGCTCCAGTCGCGCGATCCGGTGCTTGCCGATCCTCGGATCCGCCAGGCGATCAGCCACGCCATCGACCGGAAAAGCCTGGCAAAGGCCGTTCTGGACGATGAAAGCATTGCTTCCCCCTCGCTGATCCCGCTGACCAGCCGCTTCTATGGCCAGGTCGAGCGCGACGGCGCCGAATACGATCCCGACAAGGCGCGCGCCCTGATCAAGGCCTCCGGCTACAAGGGCGATCGCATCGTCCTGATCACGAGCAAGGCCTCGCCGATCATGAGCGATACGGCGATCTATCTCCAGTCGATGCTGCAGGCCGTCGGCCTCAACGTCGATGTCGAGATCATGGAGTTCGCCACCCAGTTCGAGCGCTTCTACAGCGGGCGCTACCAGATGATGGTCTGGAACCTCACGCCCTATCTCGACCCGCTTTTCATCGTCGAGCGCTTCACCGGCGACAAGGCGCGCCAGCCCGACAAGGTCTGGGACAGCCCGGCCTCGAAGGAGCTGCTGAAGAAGCTCGTCCTCGCCGACGACCAGCAGGACAAGCAGGCGCTTTATGACGAGGTGCATCGCCTGCAGATGAGCGAGGCGCCGCTGATCGTCTGGGGCACGCGCGCCACGACGATCGCCGTCCGCAAGAACGTCTCCGGCTTCCAGCCCTGGCCCGGTCAGAAGCCGCGCTACTGGAACGTCTCCGTCACCCCCTGACGGCCGCCGAAGCCGAGGTCGCGGCAAGGCCGTGACCTCGCGGATCGATCACGATACCGGCCGAGGGCCACATGACGAGCACGATACTGACCGACCCGGCGACTGCTGGAATTTCATCCGAGCGATTGCAGCGGATCGTCGTCAATCTGGCCGCGCTGGGCCGGAAACTACCCGGTTCCGAGCGCGCCGATGCGGCCTGCCGCTATATCAGCGCGCAACTGGCGTCGTCCGACATCACGCAGGACGTCCTGGAATTCGATGCTTTCATCAGTTGGCCGGAGAAGGCATCGCTGACCGTCGGCGGCCAGACGCTTCCCGCCAATGGCGCGGCCTTCACGGCCTCGACGCAACCCGGAGGCCTCACCGGCCGTGTCACCCGCTCGCTCGAGCCCGGCGAACTGCAAGGTGCCTTCCTGCTGATCGACGGTTTGCCGCGCTACGACGCCTGCATGAGCGCGCAGCGAGCCGGCGCGCTCGGCGTCATAGCGCTATCGCACGGTCCGCAGCGTCACTACGTCCAGGCCTCGCCGCTCTGGGGAGCCCCGACAGGTCCGGCCGATCTTGCGCTGCTGCCCACCGTTCCTGCGATTCAGGTATCCCGCGACGCGGCGGAGATTATTGAGCGTGCTGTCGCGGCAGGCACGCCCGTCACGATGGACAGCGAGATCCGCACGGAATGGCGCCCGGTGAAGCAGCCGGTGGCGGAGATCGAAGGCCGCGAGCCCGGCTACATCCTGCTCGGCGCGCATTACTGCACCTGGGGCGATGGCGCGACCGACAACACGGCCGGCGTCGCCCTGCTGATCGAGCTCGCGCGTCTCCTGAAGCAGCAGCCGAAACCCCGCTACGGCGTGAAACTCGCGTTCTGGACCGGGCATGAGCAGGGCGGCTATGCAGGCTCGTCCTGGTATGCGGATGCGTTCCGCGACTCCCTCTACAACGACGCCATCGCCTATCTGAACGTCGACATCGTCGGCAGCCGCGGCGGCACGACCAAGGCGCTGCGGAACACCACGGCCGAGCTCGCCGCCTATGTCCGGCAGGTGCTCGATGCGACGATCGGCCAGCAGACGCCGGAGGAAGAGGAATTCGTCGACCGTTCGGTCAAGCGCCTCGACCCCTATATCGACCCGCGTCGTTCGGCCCGCAATTCCGACCAGAGCTTCAGCGGCATCGGCCTGGCGACCGCCCAGGTCAGCGCCTTCCTGCCCGCCGCCAGCCCCGAGCACCTGCACGGCAGCGGGCTGGCCTGGTGGTGGCATACCGATCAGGACACGATCGAGCATATGGATGCCGAGATCCTGGCGGTCGACACGCTGATCTATCGCAATCTCGTCGCAGGGCTGGTGGACGCGCCCGCGCTCCCCTTCAGGCCCGCGGCCATGGCCGAGGACGTGCTCGCGGGCCTGCGCGCCTATCATGAGGCCGCGCCGAATTGCGAGGACATCACGCGCCTGACCGGCCTCGCCGAGCGGCTGACGGAAGCGCTGCGCGGCTGGCACCCGACCGGCGCCGATGATCCGCTGCTGCTGCGGCTCGGGCGCCATCTCAACCCGGTGCTTTATCATGCGCGCAGCRCCTTCGAGTTCGATCTCGGCCGGGCCAGCCGCATCCTGCCGGGACTGGCGCCGGCCCTGACGCTCGCTCGCCTGGAGCCCGACACCGCGCGGATGGCGCGGGTGCAATTGCGGCAACGCGCGAACCGCATCGCCCATGGGCTCTCGCGCGCCATCGAGCTGATCGAAGGCAGGGCCGCCAAAGCGCCCTGATGTTCCGATTTTGATCCAATGACAGCCGCGTTCGACGCGGCGCGACGCGAAAAGGGGACCATCATGGACCGACGCAGTTTCATGAAGGCCGGCGCCGCCGCGGCTCTGGCGGGGATCAGCGCGCCTGCGCTTTCGCAGTCATCCCGGCAGAAGGTGCTGCGCTTCGTGCCCTACACGGACCTGACCATATTCGATCCGATGTGGTCGACCGTCGATATCACCCGCGACTACGGCTACATGATCTACGACACCCTGTTCGGGCTGGACGCGAATTTCCAGCCGCAGCCGCAGCTCGCCGAAGGCTTCCTGTGGGGCGATGACGGCCGCAGCTGCACGATCACCCTGCGCAGCGACATCACCTTCCATGACGGCGAGCCGATCCGGGCCCGCGATTGCGTCGCGAGCCTGAAACGCTGGTCGCAGGCCGCCCCGATGGGCGCGACGCTGTTTGCGCTGACCGACGAGCTCGTCGCGATCGACGACCGCACCTTGCGCTTCCGGCTGAAGCGCCCCTTCCCGATCCTCCCGGCGATCCTAGGGCAGCTCAGCGCACCGGTGCCCTTGATCATGCCCGAGCGCGTCGCGCAGACGGATGTGAAGACGCAGATCACCGACCGCACGGGATCGGGGCCGTTCAGGTTCAAGGCCGACGAGTTCCAGCTCGGCAATCTCGCCGTCTTCGAGAAGTTCCAGGGCTACAAGCCGACGCCGAATACCGCGAGCGGCCTCACCGCGGGGCCAAAGACGGTCCATTTCGACAGGGTGGAATGGCGCCGCATCCCCGATGCCGCAACGGCCGCCGCAGCCCTCCAGACCGGCGATGTCGACTGGATCGGCGGCCCGACCTCCGAGACGGTCGAGCTGCTTGCAGGCTTCAAGGATATCGACCTGCCACGGCTCGAGGACATCCCCTCGATGGCGATGATGCGGCTCAACGCCCTCAACGCTCCGTTCGACAACAAGAAGATCCGTCAGGCGCTGCTTCCGGCCATCGATCAGGCGGAATTCTGCATGGCGGTGGCCGGCACCAACCCGCAGAACTTTGCGACCAGCACCGGCTTTTTCCCGCCCGGAACCGCACTGGCCAGCGAAGCCGGGCTCGACCCTCTAAAAGGGCCGCGCAGCATCGAGAAGGCCAGACAGCAGCTGAAGGAGGCCGGCTACGCCAATGAGCGTGTTAGGCTGCTCGGCGCCGCCGACAGCCCGGCCTCGACCACGCCTCTGGCCCAGGTTGCGGCGGACATGTTGGGCAAGCTCGGCCTGAACCTCGATATCGCGCTGCTTGACAACGCCTCGGTCGCACAGCGCCGTCGCTCGGAGGAGCCGGTCGACAAGGGCGGCTGGTCGATGAGCTGCTGGCTCTTCCCGGGCAGCTGGTTCGTCGATCCCGGGACGAACATCATGCTGCGCGGCAATGGCCGCAGCGCCTGGTTCGGCTGGCCGACGATCCCCAAGCTGGAGGAGCTCCGCGACGCCTGGCTGAATTCGCCCTCGCCCGACGAGCGCAAGCGCATCGCCCAGGAGATGCAGGTCGTGGGCATGGACGAGCTGCCGGCGATCCCGCTCGGCGCCATCTATCGGCAGACCGCGCTGAAGAAAGACCTCGTCGATCGCGTGCGCACCGCCACCGTGTTCTGGAACATCCGTCGTGGCTGACGCGGTCACTCTCCCCGGCGTGCAGCAGGTGATCCAATGCTCGCCTATATCGTGAAGCGCATCCTGGCGACGATTCCGGTCATGCTGGTCGTCGCCCTGACGGTGTTCTCGTTGCTGTTCCTGGCGCCCGGCGACCCCGCCACGATGATCGCCGGCGACCAAGCCTCGGCCGCCGACATCGACCGCATCCGGCAGAGCCTGGGGCTGGATCAGTCTTTCCTGGTCCAGTTCGGCAGCTGGCTCTGGCGCCTCGCCCATTTCGATCTCGGCAACTCGGTCTTCACCGGCCAGCCGGTGACGTCGCTGATGGCGGAGCGGGTCGGCCCGACGCTGTCGGTGATGCTGCTGACACTCATCCTGTCGATCGCGATCGCCGTCCCGCTCGGTGTCGTTGCGGCCTGGAAGAGCGGAAGCTGGATCGACCGCGCGATCATGAGCGTCTCCGTCGTCGGCTTTTCGGTGCCGCTCTTCGTGGTCGGATACATCCTCGCCTGGGTCTTCGCCCTGAAGCTGCAATGGCTGCCACCGCAGGGCTACACGCCGCTTTCCGAGGGCGTCGGGCCCTGGCTGCAGCGATTGATCCTGCCCGCGATCACCCTCGGCTTCGTCTATATCGTCCTGATCGCCCGGATCACGCGGGCATCCATGCTCGAAGTGTTGCAGCAGGACTATGTCCGGACGGCCCGCGCCAAGGGGCTGGGACCTCGCAAGGTCCTCTTCCTCCACGCGCTCAAGAATGGCGCGGTCCCGGTCATCACCGTCATCGGCATCGGCTTCGCCGCCCTGATCGGCGGCACGGTGGTTACCGAAACCGTTTTCACCATCCCCGGAATGGGGCGATTGACCGTCGATGCCATCCTCCGCCGCGACTACCCGGTCATCCAGGGGCTCGTGCTGGTGTTCTCCTTCGTCTACGTGCTCGTCAACCTGGCCGTGGACCTCATCTACACGCTCGTCGATCCGAGGATCCGCTATTGAGCTCGTCCACATTTCACGCCGGGGCCGCATCCATGCGCGCGGAGGGATCGCGGCTTTCGGCGGCCCTCAAGCAGATGCAGCGGCATCCGACGATCCCGTTCGGCGCGACCGTGCTCGTAGCCATGGTCGCGATGGCGATATTCGCTCCCCTGCTCGGCACGATCGACCCGACCGCGACCTCGCTGGCGCGCCGGCTGCGCGAGCCCTCGGCCCAGTTCCTCTTCGGCACCGACATGCTCGGGCGCGATCTCTATTCGCGCGTTCTGTATGGCGCCCGCATCTCGCTGCTGGTCGGGTTCTCCGTCGCGGTGCTCTCCTCGATCGGAGGGCTCTTTCTGGGTTTGATCGCGGGCTTCATCAAGCGGGTCGACGTCGTCGTCATGCGGGTCATGGACGGCCTGATGTCGATCCCCTCCATGCTCCTGGCGATCGCGCTGATGGCTTTGACGAAAGGCTCGGTCATCAACGTGATCGTCGCCCTGACCATCGTCGAGATCCCGCGCGTGACCCGGCTCGTCCGCTCGACGGTGCTCTCCTTGCGCGAACAGCCCTATGTCGAGGCCGCGATCGCCGCCGGGGCGAGCACGCCGAGAATCATCGTCCGCCACATCCTGCCGAACTCCCTGTCGCCGCTGATCGTCCAGGCGACCTATATCTGCGCGGCCGCCATGGTCACGGAGGCTGTGCTCTCCTTCATCGGCGCCGGCACACCGCCGATCACGCCCTCCTGGGGTAACATCATGGCCGAGGGGCGCACACTCTGGCAGCTCAAGTTCTATATCGTCCTGATCCCGGCGGCGTTTCTCTCGGCAACGGTCCTCGCCGTCAATCTGCTCGGGGACGGCTTGCGCGACGCTCTTGATCCCCGGCGGATCTATTGAGAGCTCTCAGGCATTCCGGCCAATTTCCGGATCGCGGACACTGTTCCGGTCGAATCCCCCACCTCTAGTCGGCCGCGCGCAGTCGCAGGCGCGAACATGAAGAGAAATTCACTTTCTCTTGTCGGCCGTTCAAACTAGAAGCAGCGTCTGTTGCGTCGTGTTCCGCGTTCTTTTTGATCGAGGCTGGAGAAGAGCGGAATGGTGCCGGGCTACAGGCGTGATCTTGCGGGACACGCGGTCGGACGTTCCCTCTCCCGCCTCGCCTGCGCCGCTGCCGCCGCCATCGGCCTGGGAGCCTGCCTGCCGGCAGATCAGCGCCCGGAACTGGGCGTCGCCGTCACGCCCGGTTACGCCGCGGGAGAGCGCCGTGCCGCGCCGGCCGTTTCGCCGGACTGGCCGCGCCTGTTCCGGTCGAGCGAGCTGAACAGGCTGGTCGATCGAACGCTCGGGGAGAATTTCGACATCGCCATCGCCATGACGCGAATCAGGCAGGCCGATGCGCAGTCACGCATTTCGGCCGCAGCGCTCTACCCCACGCTGAGCGGCTCGGTCGACGGCTCGCGCAGCCTGCGGCCGGGTACGCTGAGCTCCAAGCGCGGACCGTTCAGCGAGAGCGTCGGCAATCAGTTCAGCCTCGGCCTCTCGGCGAGCTATGAACTCGACTTCTGGGGCAAGAACCGCGCGACCGCCGATGCGGGCCGCTTCGCTGCCGAGGCGACGCGCTTCGACCGCGACGTGGTGGCGCTCACCGCCGTCGCCAGCGTAGCGAGCACCTATTTCCAGGTTCTGGCGGCGCAGGACCGGCTGACCATCGCCCGCGAGAACATCGCGGCCGCTGAGCGGACGCTCGCCGTCATCCGCGCCCGGCTCGCTGTGGGCACCGCCACCCAGCTCGACATCGCCCAGCAGGAGAGCGTCGTCGCGCAGCAGAAGGCCTCGGTGCCCCCGCTGGAACTCTCCCTGCGCCAAGCCAAGGTCACGCTTGCCGTGCTGGTCGGCGAGACGCCGGCCGCCGTCGCGATCAAGGGCGGCAGCCTGAACGCGGTGGCGGTGCCCTCCGTGCGCGCCGGCCTGCCCTCGCAGCTGCTGCAGCGCCGGCCGGACATCGCCGAGGCCGAGGCGCGCCTGACCTCGCAGGAAGCGACGCTCCACGCCGCCCGCGCGGCGCTGTTCCCGAGCATCAGCCTGACCGGTCAGGGCGGCCTCGAAAGCGCATTGCTGAAGAACCTGCTGCGCCCCGACGCGGCCTTCGCCTCGGCCGCGGCGGGGCTGGTGCAGCCGATTCTCGATGGCGGCAATCTCAAAGCCAGGGTGGAACTGGAGCGGGGCACGGCCGACGAGCTGATCGCGACCTATCGCAAGACCATCGTCAGCGCCTTCGCCGATGTCGAAAATGCCCTGATCGCCATCCAGGAGAACACCCGCCACGAACGCCTGCAGGCGGACACGGTCGCCTCCGCCCGGCGCGCCTACACCATCACGGAGCAGAGGCTGCGCGAGGGCACCATCGACATCGTGACGCTGCTCAACACCCAGCAGACCCTGTTCCAGGCGCAGGACCAGCTCTCGCAGATCAAGCTCCAGAAGCTGATCTCCTATGTCGACCTGTTCAAGGCGCTGGGCGGCGGCTGGACCGACGCCGACCGCAAGGCCGCCATCGCCGCCACCGAGACCGCGCCATGAAACGGCTTCTGCTCATCCTGCTGCTCGCCGCGGCCGCCTGGGGGTGGCACAGCTACAATGGCGGCTGGCTGCCTTCCAGCGGCGACAGCGAGGCGGCCCAGGGCCAGCGCGGCGGGCGGCGTGGCGCTCGTCTGGGCGGCAACGAAGGGGCCATCCCCGTCATCGCGACCCCTGCCCGTCGTGACGACGTTCCGGTCACTGCCGATGCGGTCGGCACGATCCAGGCCCTGAACACCGTGACCGCGCGCACGCAGGTCGACGGCCGGCTGCTCGAAATCGCCTTCAAGGACGGCCAGGACGTCAAGAAAGGCGACGTGCTGGCGAAGATCGACCCCGCGACCTATCAAGCGCAATACGACCAGGCCATGGCCAAGAAGGCGCAGGACGAGGCGCAGCTCGCCAATGCCCGCGCCGACCTCGAACGCTACGCCAAGCTCGCCCAGACCGACTACGGCTCGCGCCAGCAGGCCGACACCCAGCGCGCCACGGTGGCACAGCTCGAGGCGCAGGTTCGCTCCGACCAGGGCGCGATCGACAACGCCAAGGCCATTCTCGACTACACCACGATCCGCGCGCCGATCGACGGCCGCCTCGGCATCCGGCAGGTCGACCAGGGCAATATCGTGCGCGCTTCGGACACGAACGGCCTCGTCGTCATCACCCAGCTCAAGCCGATCGCCATGATCTTCAACCTGCCGCAGCAGCAGCTTCGCGCCGTCAGCGCGGCCGTCGCGCGCGGGCCGGTCGAGGTCGATGCGCTCGACTCCGACGGCACGACGATCATCGACAGGGGCGTCGTCGAGGTCATCGACAACGTCGTCGACCAGACCACGGGCACCATCAAGGTCAAGGCACGCTTCCCCAACGACCGGCTCCAGCTCTGGCCCGGCCAGTTCGTCAATGTCCGGGTCTTCGTCGACATGCTGAAGAACGTCGTCGTCGCGCCGACCGCCGCAGTCCAGCGCGGGCCGAACGGAGCTTACGTCTTCGTGGTCAACGACGACGAGACGGTCCGCCTCGTCAATGTCACGGTCGGCCAGCAGAATGAGACGACGGCCGTGATCACCTCGGGCGTCGAGCCACCGGCGAAGCTCGTCACCACCGGCTTCGCACGCCTGACCGACAAGGCCAAGGTCCGCGTCACCACCCCCGAGGACGCTGCCCAGCCGCCGGCCACCGCGCCCGGCCGACGCGGCGTGCGCGAGCCCGGGCAAGGACAGGGGCAGCGCCGGCAAGGCGATCAGGCCGGCGGCAATGCCGCGGGCGCGGGAGCAGGTTCCGCGGCTCCGGCGCCGGACGCGCCGTCCGCACCGGCTACTGCGCCC